>JBBRWP010000007.1:0-31708 GCA_038249175.1 Acetivibrionales bacterium | reverse complement strand
GGTTTCATCATGCCTGTTGGTACACTTTTAATTGTTACAACGTACCAGTGGAGCGCATCGACAAGAAAATAAGCGTTGTGAAGGAAAATTGAAATGCCATATGATAGAATCCATAAACTTGAAATGATTTTTCAATGGATTTATGAAAAAAGAGGCATTATCGTCAAGCAACACAAAGGGGGAAAAAGGTATGAGAAGTAAAGTAAAATTTGCGATGATTGGTGCAGGTAGTGTTTCTTTTTGCCCGGCAACACTGGCAGACATCCTGCTAAGCAAGTTGTTTTCGGAGGTTGAACTGGAAATTGCACTGATGGATATTGCTGAAGAAGCACTGTTGATCAGTGAAGCGTATTGCAAAAAGGCAGCCGCATCGGTTGGCCGGAACGCTAAGATTTATGCGACTTTAGATTTGGCAAAAGCCTGTGATGGTGCAGATTTTGTGGTGACAGCCATTGAAAAGGACCGCTACTATTGGTGGTCGATGGATTTCCATATTCCGCGCCGTTACGGATTCCGACAGGTATATGGAGAAAACGGTGGACCGGGAGGTATGTTTCATACCTTGCGTAATATGGGGCCGATGCTGGAAATTGCCAGAACCATGGAAAGGGTGTGCCCGGATGCCTGGCTGCTGAATTACACGAATCCGGAAGCCAAACTGGTAGAAGCCATTTCAAAGCTGACATCCATCAACGTTGTTGGTCTTTGTCACGGAGAGCAGATGGGCATGGATCAGCTGGCAGCATTCATGGAAATACCCAAAGAAGACATTGAAGCGGATGCCTGCGGATTGAATCATTTTGGCTGGTTCACAAGGGTCGTCAAAAAATCCACAGGAGAGGATTTGTATCCTTTGCTAAAGAGGAAAGAAAAAGAAATTGACTGGCTGGCCCATTGGGATGAGTTCGGGTTATCTCGTTTAATGTACCGTACCTTCGGGCTCTGGCCATATCCTGGAACCAATCATATCGGTGAATACATTGCCTGGAGCGATGAAATGCTGGCCAGTACGAAAATCCAATACTTTTTTGACCCTGTGCAGGAGGACCCATGGAAGGGTGGACGGGTTCCGGAGTTTGTTTATTCTTTTTCATCGGATCCGACATCCCGTCCACTTTTTCCAGATAAAGCGAAATTTGCGGGCGACCCCGGGTTTCGGCAATCTTTCTCCGTGAACGCGGATGGATTGCATGCATCGCATGAATATGGGATTCCCATTGCGGAAGCCATTGCTTTTGACAAAGTGGTGCGTATTGGTGCGGTAAACATGCCAAACAAAGGATATATTCCCGGATTACCGGAAAATATGGCTGTTGAATTGCCGGCCATCGTTGACGGTACAGGCATTCATCCTATTGCACAACCTGCACTGCCAATAGCAGTTTCAACAATGATTGCACAGCAGGGAGCTATACATGAACTGCTGATACAGGCGTACAATGAAAAATCCAGAAACAAGTTGTTGCAGGCCATGTTGATTGACCCGACAATATCAACGTATAACAATGCGGTGGCACTCATCAATGAAATGTGTGAGCGTCAAAAAGGGATACTTGCAGAAATGCACTGGTAAGAAATCAACATCAAAATCATCTAATAACGGAGGAAATTTTATGGGCTTTGTCAAAGCAAAAGTTGAAGTATTGTCACAGGAAGAAATATTTCGTGTGCATGAGGCATCGTTGCGGATCCTTGCGAAAACCGGGTTTCGTGTACCACATGAGGAATGCCTTCGTCGCTGCGAATCCCTGGGTGCTACAGTGGACCAGAACACGCAAGTCGTTCGTGTGCCTGTGCCTGTGATGGAAGATCTGATTGCATCCATACGCAGAAAAAACGCGACGGAAAAACAAATCAAGCTTCAGAAAATGAAAGCGGAAGGGCTTGTGCAGGATGGTGAAGTTAAACGCGATAAATTATATGGACACATTTCGACCCAGGTTTTTATTGTTGATTACGCCAGCGGTAAGCGCAGATATGGCTTAGCGGATGATGTGATGAAGGGAATTAAGCTGGTTCAAGGCTTGATAAATATCCCTTTTTGTAATGCTGTAACCATCCCCTCTGATGTCCATCCGAAATTTACCGACGTTGTTTCACATCAACTCATTTACAAATACTCCAAAAAACCTGGAGGCACTTATATCCTGACCCCCAAATCAGCCAAATGGATTATTGAAATGTCACGTCTTATGGGTACATCAACGGGCTACGGCTTGGAAACCGTCTCTCCTTTGCAATTTCGTAAAGAAAGCCTGGATATGGCTATGGTGTTTGCTGATACGGAAATGGGTTATTGGATTGGTCCGATGACTATGGCCGGGGCAACCAGTCCGGTAACTCTGGCAGGGACACTGACAGTTGAAAACGCAGAGATTTTGGCCAGTATTTTTCTTGTCAAAGCCTTAAGCGGCGATAAAGCAAGTTACGGCTATGGTTCACCCAATCATGTGATGGATCTTCGCACGATGTTGTGTTCTTTTGGTGCCCCATCTCAAGCTTTGTTTGGCATCGCAGCTGGACAAATGGCTAAGTATTATGGTCTGGATGCATCAAGCAATTCCGGTTTGACAGATGCCCTGTACCCAGATTTTCAGGCTGGTTTTGAAAAAGCATTAAACGCTGTGTTTAGCTTGCTTGGGGGAACTATGGGTATTGGATGTCAGGGTATCGTGGGTGCAGACATGGGCATAAGCCTTGAACAGCTGGTAATGGACAATGAATGGATGGGTGCTTATAACCATGTTATGGATGGGTTTTCAGCCGACGTGGAAACAATTGCCGAAGATTTGATTCAGGAGCTGGGTATTGGCGGAAACTACATGGCGGAAGAACACACGGTCGAATACATGAAAGAGAGCCAATGGCGGACCACCCTCTTTAACAGAAATGCCTGGGAAAACGAGACTGCCGGTGGAGGTGCTCCGTTGCTCCAAAAATCGAGCCAGCGTGTGGAGGCGCTAACTGCAGGTTACAAGAACATGGAACCCGTTCGGGATGCAGAAATTTGTAAAGAACTCGATGCGCTTGTAAAATATGCAAGGAAAGATATCGTTGGGGAATAAAAAAAATCCTTCATGGGGTACACATTCTTATGAGGGTTTCATGAACGGGACGGTTACGAAGAAACCCTCAGTGGAAAGCATGACAGAACATGAACAGCGTGGTAGAGTTATGAGTAATAGGGGTTTAGTTGGCCGTTTGAAAGCTTTTTTGAAAGGATGGACACAATGTTTCATGTGAATGACAGAACATGAACAGCGTGGTAGAGTTATGAGTAATAGGGGCTTAGTTGGCCGTTTGAAAGCTTTTTTGAAAGGATGGACACAATGTTTCATGTGAATGAAGGAATGGGGAAAAACCCGACGTTTGAACAGATTAGCCAGGCTTGTGCTCTGTTGATGGTGAAGCAGGTTGTTGAAAAGCCGGATACCAGTTTTTGCCTTGCAACCGGGGGATCTCCCCTGGAGGCCTACCGTATTTTTGTGAAGATGGTCATAGCACAGCATGTGGATATTTCCAAAGTTGTATTCATCAAGTTGGACGAGTGGGATGGACTTGCCATGAGCAATCCGGCGACCTGTGATTATTTTTTACAAAAAGAACTGTATCAGCCATTGAATGTTCAGCCGGAACAGATCATATCTTTTAACAGTATGTCCTCAAACCCTGCAGCAGAAGCTAAACGCATTGCGGCGCTTGTTGAAAAACGAACACCCATCGATGTATCGATCCTGGGGATTGGTCGTAATGGCCATCTGGGCTTGAACGAACCGGCACCAATACTGCAGCCGCATGCCCATGTAGCCAATATCGCTGCTTTAACGGCAGAACACGCCATGCTGAGGGAGAACAATGAAACGGTCACCCGGGGCTTAACCCTTGGTATGGTTGACTTGATAAAATCCCGTCATGTGGTGATGATGGTAACAGGTACCGGGAAAGAGGAAGCCTTTGAAGGGATGTGCCAGGATGGCATATCGACGGAGAATCCATCTACTTTTTTAAAGTTGGCCACAAAGGTGACTGTTTTGTCTTGTATTGGATAGCAAGCACGTTGGATGACAGCGTAATCAAGTTGGTACCTGTGCTAAACATCTAAAAATAGAGACGATTCCTGCTTGCAGGGATCGTCTTTTTGTTGATTGAGTGGGTTGATGGTTCATGGGATCCTTTTTTGTTGATTGGGCTGTTTGAAGGTTCATGGGTTCCTTTTTTGTTGATTGGGCTGTTTGATGGCTCATGGGATCCTTTTTTGTTGATTAGGCTGGTTGATGGCTCATGGGTTCTTTTTTGTTGATTAGGCTGTTTGATGGTTCATGGGTTCCTTCTCGGATTATTTATTACATTTTTCCTATTCGTGAGACTTTTATGAAGAAGAATTCACTAAAATTAAAAAAGATGAATGATATGATTACATCCCAAAAAGTCACTTAGTGACTTTTTGGGGCAAGTTATCTGACGATAACTTGCCCTAGCATTCACAGAATGCTGGGTAATCGTGTTAATTTGTCTCAGATTGCAGCTTTGCTGGAATTTCCGCAAGGAAGCTTGCGGAAAAAAGTCGTGAAACGACTTTCCGGGGTACAATCATGATAAAATACAAGTAGCTTTGCAATCTGCAATAATTTCGAAGGACAATCAGTTATAATGGTGCTAGGTGCGAAGTGTTCGTATTGGCAAGAACACCAAATGAGTATGCTCGTGTGGAACCCGAAGTAAAAGATCAGGCAGAGCATCAGGTGCCATCACAGAAAGAGGACAACCATGGGTTACATTTCAGACATACGACAAAAAGTTGGGCATGACCCTGTTTTTATGCCAGGTGCAGGTGTGTTTTTCATTGATCCGGAGGGGCGTGCTCTCCTGCAGCGTCGCCGGGATAATGGCCTGTGGGCGGGAACCGGCGGAGCATTGGAGATGGGTGAAACTTTTGAAGAAGCGGCAAAAAGAGAAACGCAGGAAGAGTTGGGTCTGCTGCCGGTTCAAATGGAAGTGCTCAATGTCTATTCCGGTCCGGAACAGCACTATGTCTATCCGAACAAGGATGAAGTGTATGTGGTTTCCGTGCAATACATTTGCAAAGATTATTCCGGCACACTGACGGTGGATATGGAAGAGTGCATGGAAGCTGATTTTTTTAGCCTGTCAGACTTCCCGGATATGGCAAACGTTCACCCGCCAGACCGGCCTATGGTGGCGGATTTGATACAATGGATGCAGAGAAATACCTGTGAATCCAGTGGCATAGCATCGAGATGACAATATTTGTCTGTTTTTCATTTTGCAACAGATTGTGAACCTGCAAACACAAACCGCTATTTATCCATTTTTAGTTTTTGTAGACTTTGAACTGACGACCACAAATATTGAATTGTACTGGAGAAAATTATGAATTTCATCAAGGTACTGTCCCATGAAATGAATCTGAATACCGAACATGTTGAAAACATCATTGAGTTGATTGATGCCGGCAACACCATTCCTTTTATTGCCCGCTATCGTAAAGAGCTGACCGGGTCTATTGATGACCAGGTGCTCCGTGCACTGGCAGACCGCCTGCAGCTGCTGCGGAATTTAGAAGCCAGAAGGGCAGAAGTGGCCCGGCTTGTGGAGGATCAGGGAAAAACAACAGACGATTTCCTGACCGCTTTGGAAAAGGCAACGTCGCTGGCGGAAATTGAAGACCTTTACAGGCCATTTCGACCCAAGCGCCGTACCCGTGCCTCTATTGCCCGTGAAAAAGGCCTGGAAGGCCTGGCGGTGGCCTTACTTTTGCAAGACGACACACAACTGCCGGAAGTTTTGGCAGAGCGCTACCTGGATGCGGAAAAAGGCGTAGAAACGGTTGGAGATGCCCTTCAAGGCGCACGGGACATTATCGCCGAGCAAGTCTCCGATGATGCGGAAATTCGCGGATCGATTCGTGCGGTCGTGCTGCGCGAAGGTGTGATGGAGACAGTAGCAAAAAAAGAAGGCGAATCGCCTTATTTAATGTACAAGGACTTCAAAGAGTCGGTAGCACGTATTGCAGCACACCGCATTTCTGCGATTGACCGCGGTGAGCGCGAAGAATGGCTGTCGGTGAAAGTAACGATGCCGGATGACACCATCCTCGGGCGTATCTATACGGCCGTGCTAAAAAGAGGCAGTGACGGCCAGTCTGCCACCGGAAAACAGGTGGTTTTGGCTGCTGCGGATGCATGGCAACGCCTCGTCGCACCTTCCATGGAAAACGAAGTCAGAAAACTGCTTTCTGAATATGCATCAGAACAGGCCATCGGTGTTTTTGCCAAAAACCTTGACGGACTTTTGATGCAGCCGCCCATCCGGGTCAAGGCTGTTCTTGGATTGGATCCCGCCTTTCGTACTGGCTGTAAACTGGCGGTGGTGGATGAAATCGGGGTCGTTCTCTATACCGGCGTTATTTACCCGACGCCGCCGCAAAGTAAAGTGGAAGAGTCAGAGCGGGTTGTCCTGGCACTCATTCAGAAGTTCGACATTGCCGTGGTTGCCATCGGCAATGGCACGGCTTCCAGAGAATCTGAGAAGTTTGTCGCTGATGCATTAAAGAAAACAGAAAAACGTGTCTCTTATGTCATTGTCAGTGAGGCGGGTGCTTCGGTCTATTCGGCTTCCAAAATTGCAGCAGAAGAATTCCCGGACTTTGATGTATCGCTGCGCTCGGCCGTTTCCATTGCCAGAAGGTTACAAGATCCTTTGGCAGAATTGGTAAAAATAGATCCGAAAGCCATTGGCGTGGGACAATATCAACATGATATTAACCAGAAACGACTGGACGAATCCCTTTCCGGTGTTGTGGAAGACTGTGTGAACCGGGTAGGCGTGGATTTAAACACTGCTTCCCCGTCCCTCCTGTCCCATGTTGCAGGCGTTAACAGCGCTGTGGCCGGGAACATTGTCTCCTATCGTTTGGAAAATGGACGCTTTACAAGCCGAAAAGAATTGAAAAAAGTAAAGAAACTCGGTGCCAAAGCCTACGAACAGTGTGCCGGATTTTTGCGCATCTCGGGGGGCGACGAGTTTTTGGACAATACCGGTGTGCACCCGGAAAGTTATCCGGCCGTGAAAAAGCTGATGAAGCTGGCCGGTTCAAACGGGAAGAAAACCGCAAATGAAAATGAAGGTGCACTGGTCTACCTAAGCCTGAAAAACTGGGTGGAAAAGCAGGGCTATGCCGTGGCTGCAGATGAAGTTGGCGTGGGTGAACCCACATTGAGAGATATTCTGCTGGAATTGGCCAAGCCGGGCAGGGATCCGCGCGATGACATGCCGAAACCGCTTCTTTCTTCGGATGTATTGGAGATGAAAGACCTGAAAGAAGGTATGATGCTCACCGGCACGGTACGAAATGTGGCAGACTTCGGCGCTTTCGTGGATATTGGTGTTCATCAGGACGGTTTGGTTCACGTTTCAGAGATTGCAGACCGCTTTGTACGGAACCCCATGGAAGTCGTCTCTGTTGGCGATATTGTGCAAGTGCGCGTCCTGTCGGTGGATATTGGGCGGAAGCGGATTTCTTTGTCGATGAAGCAGCCAGGATAAACCGTGAGGTGCTGTTATGTAATAAAATCTTGTTTTGCTGCGGCTTCCTGTGGTAACATGATTATCAAGGGTTGCAAATGAAGCGTCTGTTGTTTACAGATATTTTATTAAAATCTTTGCAGCTTTATGAACAGAGAGGAGACTATGAATATGGATAAGTATGTTTGCACCATTTGCGGTTATGTTTATGATCCTGCGGAGGGAGATGCTTCTGCCGGTATCGCCCCCGGAACATCCTTTGCTGACCTGCCGGAAGACTGGGTTTGCCCGGATTGCGGCGTAGGTAAGGATATGTTCGAAAAAGCCTGATTTTTTTAGTTACACACTGGTCGAAAGACGCACGATTTCAGACAGTGAACGTCTTGTGTATCTGATATACAAGACGTTCTTTTTTGTTCTTTGCTTTGGTACACGACCTGTGGCATAATGAAATGGACGAGACACATTCACAATACAAATACTGAACCAGGGGAGATAAGATGAATCATGTTCTTTTTGATTTTGACGGCACCATAGCCGATTCCGAAAAAGCAGCACTGGATATTATGAGTACTTTAGCTGACCGCCATGGTATTCGCATGATTGCGCCGGAAGAAATTGAAAAATATCGCAAAATGCCAATCAAAGATCGGTTCAAACAGTTGAAGTTGCCCATGCGCAAATTGCCGGGATGGGCCAAAGAATACAACCACCTGTTTCAGGAGTCGGTTGGCCTGGTCAGCCCTTTTCAGGGGATACCAGAGATGTTGTCATCCCTCTATCATCAAGGCTATATTATTTCCATTATTTCTTCGAATGCCGAAAATAATATACGTCGTTTTCTCGAAAAGCATCAACTGGACTTTATTACGGATGTGCACTGCTCACACCATGTGTTTTCAAAAGACAGAATGATCAAACGTTTGCTTCGGAAATGGAAATTACAATCGGAAGATGTGGTTTATGTCGGGGATGAACACCGGGATGTTGTTGCCTGCAAGAAAGCAGGGGTTAAGGTTATCTGGGTGCGTTGGGGGTTTGACGGACATGAGGCGGTGATGCTTGAAAATCCAGACTTTGTTGCTGAAAAACCGTCAGACATTCTGGGTTTCGTCGGAGCAATTGCATAATGGAACATACGAAATAAGAAGGATGAATTAGTGTTAAATAAGTCGGCTGCAATTGGGCTGGCCGTGGGGAATATATGAAACGAGAAACATCGTTTTTAATCCCAATAGTCGGTTGTGATTGTGTTGGTTGTGGTAAATGTACAAAATAGTAACCTGGATTTGCGTCAGTGATGCACGCAATTGTAAAGGAGGATGAATATGCGATTAGGTGGTATGGTATTTGGTGATGTTTCTACACCGTTAAAGTGGGTGAAAGCCGTAAAAGCTATGGGTTACCGCGCAGCCTATTGCCCGGTAGATGCAAAAGCAAGCAATGAAACGGTTTTGGGCTATAAGTCCGCTGCAGAAGAATCCGATATTATCATTGCTGAAGTGGGTGCATGGAGCAACACCCTTTCGCCCGACGCCAAAGTGCGCAAGGAAGCCATGGAGCATTGCAAACGTCAATTGGATCTTGCAGAGCGTATCGAAGCGCTATGCTGCGTGAATATAGCCGGGGGTTGCGGTGATCAATGGGATGGCCCGCACCCGCAAAATCTGACGGTGGCCACATTTTATCAGATCGTGGAACTGGTTCAGGAAATTATTGATGCGGTCTCGCCAGAAAAGGCTGTTTATTCTTTGGAAACCATGCCCTGGATTTTTCCGCACACGGCAGATTCTTATTTGGAGCTGATCAAGGCCATTGACCGAAAAGGATTTGGGGTGCACCTGGATCCGGTAAATATGATCAACAGCCCGGTACTGTATCTGCAGAATGCAAATTTCCTGAATGACTGTTTTGATAAACTAAGCCCCTATATGCTGAGTGTTCATGCCAAGGACATTATTCTTTCCGGAAAACTGACGACACATTTGGATGAGACCAGACCTGGATTGGGTGGCTTGTGTTACAAGACTTTCTTAACCCGGATGAACCTCTTGCCACCAGATACCCCCTTCATGCTGGAACATATGTCTGAAGAAGCGGACTACCGCCTGGCTTCTGATTATGTGCGAGAAGTGGCAAAGGAACTGGATATAGAAATCTGAAAATGCATAGCATTTTCAGCAGGCTTTGTGCGAACACGACGAGGACGCATGGGGAATAAATCTGAAAATGCGCAGCATTTTCAGCAAGTTTTATGCGAACACGATGAGGACGCATGGGGAATAAATCTGAAAATGCGCAGCATTTTCAGCAGGTTTTGTGCCAACATGAAGAAAATGGCATAGGTGGAAGTGTAAGCAGCAAGGCACTCATGCCATATATCATTCATCATCATGCAATAAGCTGTAAATATTCCGAAATGGTGCCAATTTAGTCTTTGACGTTGTGCAGCACACAGTGAAACCGATGTGATGTTTGTATATAAAAAGAACCTTTGCAAGTGCAAAGGCTCTTTTTGGTGGGCGATACTGGGTTCGAACCAGCGACTTCTACCGTGTGAAGGTAGCACTCTCCCGCTGAGTTAATCGCCCGAAGGGATTCGGACTGTCTGTTCAAGAAACAAAAAATATTAGTTTTGTCCTTGAAAACATCGCTGCTGGACGCTTGTTTATTATAACCAAAGGACCATTACAAGTCAATCACCCCGCAGGTCGTTATTTGTTCGCAAAAAAAGCAGCAATATGATATGATATCGAATGAACTGACTGAAGACTGTTTTTATAATTCTTTGATAGCAACGGTTTGATGGAATTTTCATTAATAAAATGAATTGATAATGACAGTGCAGAAATATTCATGTCAAATCAGAAACCGTGAATTCGCAGAGAATTGAGACAGCATTGAGTCTGTTTATCTGAAAACAATCACGACAACGGAGGTAAGTTATGAACAATTTTACATTTAAGAACCCGACACAAATCCTTTTTGGAAAAGGAATGGAAGCGCAAGTGGGAGCGGAGACCGCAAAATATGCCAAAAAGGTGCTTTTGCATTACGGTGGTGGCAGTATTAAAAAGTCCGGTTTGTATGACAGGGTTGTTGCATCCCTGAAAGCAGCCGGTGTTGACTTTGTAGAACTCGGTGGCGTACAGCCAAACCCGCGTCTGTCTCTGGTACACAAGGGGGTCGCGCTATGTCGTGAAGCCGGCGTGGAAATGATACTGGCGGTTGGCGGCGGCAGCACCATCGATTCATCCAAAGCCATTGCCATGGGTGTTCCTTATAACGGTGATGTGTGGGATTTTTATTCGGGCAAAGAAACCTTAACCAAAGCATTGCCGGTTGCAACCGTGCTAACCATCCCGGCGGCCGGCAGTGAGTCTTCCAACTCTACCGTTATCACCAATGAAGACGGCCTGTTGAAGGTTGGTTTTGGCAGTGATCTGGTGTATCCGGTGTTTTCCATTTTAAATCCGGAACTCATCTATACCCTCCCGCCTTTCCAATTGGTCTGTGGCGCAGCCGATATCCTGGCCCACCTTATGGAGCGCTATTTCACCAATACAAAGCACGTCGAATTAACCGATCGGTTAATTGAAGCCACGATGAAAACGGTCATTTTGAACATCCCAAAAATTCAGAAAAACCCCAAAGACTATGATGCTATTGCAGAAGTGCTTTGGTCGGGTGCTTTGGCACACAACAACCTGATGAATACCGGCCGCGATGGCGACTGGGCATCCCATGGTATTGAACATGAGTTGAGTGCAATTTACGATGTTGCGCATGGGGCCGGTCTGGCGACGGTGTTCCCTGCCTGGATGAAATACAACATGAAACATGACCTTGCCCGCTTTGTTCAGTACGCTGAACGTGTCTGGGACGTGAACGTGAACCACTTTGATTTGGAAGGCACGGCAATGGCTGGCATTCAAAAGCAAGTGGACTACTACCGTCAAATTGGTCTTCCGGTAACGCTAAAAGAACTGGGAGCCGGCGAAGACCGCTTGGACGAAATGGCTGGCAAAGCCACTGGAAACGACACCTACACCCAGGGAAATTTCGTAAAATTGAAAAAAGCCGATGTGCTGGCCATTCTGAACCTGGCCAAAGAAGCTTAAAGGCGGGGATACACACCGAATTGTTCACTTGTCTCTGGCATCCTTCACAAACAACAAGGCAGATGTCTTAAACGCAATGCCTATGTAATTTATAAAAAACGGCTTTATTCTCCGTTTAAAGGAGAATGGGGCTGTTTTTTTGTCTGGCTTTTTCGTATATATTTCCTGAATCTCTTTGATACCTTCAAGATACCTTCATGCTGGCTTTATTGAAGCAAAAATCCTGCCGTTTTTGTGATAATGATTTTTAAATTCTTGAAAGATACCAGATCATACTTTTTTTTTCATATTTCAATTCATATCGCCGGTCTTCGCCATGCATAAAACTTTGTGCAGAAAAAACCAGCATACTGTTTCCGGCAATCTTTTCTTCCGAAATCGTATAAATACGGTCCACCTTCACAACCTGCGCTTCCGCTGTGTCATTTGCCTCGTGCCACTTAAATTTTAACGGTCGGATGCTGCCATCACAGGTACTGACAGCAATCATTTCCACCGGTTTCATGCATAATTTCATAATGACATCGCTTCCTCTTCTCCAGTACATGAGGGTCTTTTTGGTGCATTGCTAAAGGTGACGGATTGCTACGAAAAGTGGCATGCTATTATTATAAGAGAACATAAGTTCTTTGTAAAGGGTACATAATAATCTTTAATGAAAGGGATCGACTTACTTCAAAGAAATGCATTATGAAAGAAAAGGTTGAAAGGTTGAAAGGTTGAAAGGTTGAAAGGTTGAAAGGTTGAAAGGTTAAAAGGTTGAAAGGTAATGATTAACAGAGCTTTTTTATTAATGGTACGATGGTTAAGAAAAAATAATGGGAAACTCCTTATAATTCAATATCAAAATATTGTTGCATGACAGCAGAAGTGTACGCATAACATTTTCTCACAGACCGGACCTGATTAGGCCGTTGACGTTACCACCGATGCAAATTCTGCTATTCAATTCTGGAGATGCGCAACGTGGTGCGATCACGCCGGCATCCGTCCGATCGGCTATGACGGTTATTGCCGTAACCCCCATCCTCTTTACATACCCCTTCTTGCAGCGCTATTTTATCAAAGGCTTGACCTTAGGTGGTGTCAAAGGTTAAGATGAAATGACAAGCACTTCAATTTGTTTAGTATTGTCTCTAAAAGTTAAAGCTATTTGTTTTACCTCTCACGCCCTTTAAAAAGAACCTGTTTGCTCCCAATTGTAAGAGCAAGCAGGTTCTTTGCTGTGGCACATACCTTTACCCAGTTAAAAGACTCATGAGGTATAACGGTATCGTCTATGAGTTTGCTATGGATTCCATTCTGTATATGATAAAATAGATTTAAAAGGCTTTAATCTAAAATATAAGAGAGGAAATTTTATGTGGAAGTACAATGTTTTGGACTTTGGTGCAGCACCTGATGTCGTAACTCTACAGACATTCTTTCTTCAAGCCGCGCTGGACGCGGCCTCTGCTGACCATGGTGCGACGGTGATTATCCCTGCGGGCGAATATACGACAGGTACGCTCAATCTCGGCAAAGCTTCTTTGTATCTGGAAAAAGGATCCATACTTAAAGGTTCACCCAACATGGAAGACTATGTGTATTACGGGTATGAACACAACGAAATGGGCAAAGTGCTTTCACTGCTATATTCCATGGAGAATAATGACATTCGCATCTCCGGTGAGGGTACCATCGATTTGAATGGCGATAGCTTTTACCATATGGATGTCCCCAATATCCCTTCTTGTTCGTTTGTGTTGTCGGAGGAACAAAAAGCAGAGTGCCCGAGAACCTATGATGCCAGACCCAATCAGCCCATCTTTTTCTACCGCTGTAATCGTGTACGTGTAGAGGATGTGCGAATCATCAATGCCCCTTGTTGGACAATGGCATTTATTGAATGTGAAGATGTTCGCGTGACAGGCTTGACCATTGATAACAGTCTGAACCTGCCCAACAATGACGGGATGCATTTTTGCGGGTGTAAAAAAGTATTTGTGCGGGAATGCAATATTAGCAGTGGTGACGACTGCATTGCTTTGTCTGGCATTACGGATTGGGATAAGCCCTGTGAAGAAGTCGTCATTTCAAACTGTATTCTGCGGTCTTCATCCAAAGCCATTGTCATTGGCTACATGCATTCCATTGTCCGGAATGTCACTGTCAGCAATTGTATTATTTTAGAGAGTAACCGTGCGTTCTGTATCATGACCAGCTCGGTAACTGGTCTTGTTGAGAATGTCCTTGTGAACAATGTTCGGCTGGATACACGGGTTCGTGCCGGAAACTGGTGGGGGAACGGAGAACCGGTGGCCATCATAGCCACCCGCAACCACAATCCGAACTATGCCAATGCCATTCCGGACCGTGTGTTCCCTGTTAATGTGCGCAACATTCGCTTCCAGAATCTCATTTGCACGGGTGAAAACGCTATCGGTCTTGTTGGTGAAAATGAAAATATTCAGGATGTACATTTTTCAAATATATCTATGTCGTTAAAAGACAGCAAAAACCTGGCGGTGAAGGGCCGGCTCATTGATGCCAGTCCCGGGGCACAGATCGCTTTGTTGCCGCCTGAACCATGTTGGATGTATTTACAGGAAGTGAAGGATATATCAGTACAGCAGACGGTTGTTCAGCCATATCATGGCATGCAGCCGATTTTATCACAGAAAAATTGCAGAAACATTCATATCAGCTAGAGGTATAATCAAAAAATTTGATACTAGATTTAGGAGGATTTATGGCAAAAGTAGTTGTAAAACCCGGGGTGTGCGGTCTTGAAACAACAATCACCGCCGTTTCAGAAGACGAACAAACCGTTGTGTTCACCGTGGAATCGGCCTGCCCGTATATCCAGGCCATGGCGACTGAAATTCCGGAAGTGGATGGATACAAAGAAGCTTTCGGGAAAATTGGGGACGGAGAAATATACAAAGCGGCGCACCTGCACTGCAAGCATCCGGCCTGTCCGGTGCCCTCGGCCTTTGTAAAGGCGGTGGAAGTGGCCTGTGGTTTGGCTTTGCCGCGAGATGTATCCATGGTCATTACCAAAGAATAAAGCTATTTTTTCAGCCTTGCCTGTATGACTGTTCTTGCACCGTCAAATTCATAACTGCAGGTAACCAAAGTTATAATTTTGTCCTCTGTGCTTAAGTCCGGGGGCGTTGGTACCATGGACCTTTTTTTGATGTCATCTAAAAAGAGCTGATATTCTTCAGTATCTTCAAAATCCATTGTAATCACATAGTTGTAGCTGGAATCCACTACGTAGACAGCGATGACTTCCCACGTCAGCTTTTCATACAAAGTGTTGAACAAAATGGTTGGGTGTTCCTTGAAGTATTTTTCCGATTTATAATTGACCAATTCATGAAACATCGTGCCGCGTTTCATGTTGTGGCCATAAACGGGTGTGTTATGGCCCAAATTTTTAATATCAACGCGAAAGTCCAGAACAATGCTGCCGGAAACGGTTTTTTGTTTATCGATATTATGGGAAAGGTACCAGTCGTTGTCTTTTGCCTGCAGTACGGGGTAGTCAATGACGGTGTCGGGCAACTGGAACCAGCCGCGGACATCGGCATTTTTCTCAACGAGGGGGGCATATTCATCCAATAAGGTGAACACTTTTGGCGGAGGCGTTGGGGTCGGGGTTTCAGGTTCCAGTGTTGGTGGGACAGCGGTCATTGTTTTCACCGCATCCAGATAAGTGGCGTAGCGCTTATCTGTAAAAGGGATGACACTGTTCCTGGAAGTGATGCGGTATTCAGCATCCTCGTACAGAAAAAGGAGCCATTTCTCCCCGGGAACTATGGTAAACTCGGCTGGAAAAAGCACAGTGAACTTGCGATTCCCCGGCAAAATCTCTGTGATGGGGGCTGTTCCTTTGCTTGTCTCAGCGGAAGAACCTTGTCCGAAAATGCCTTTGTAAGGCGTAATAATCGTCACTTCGACCTCTTTGATATAGCGGTTTTGGAAAACAGTCCTGTTGGCCTTCGCAAGGGCAATATAGGGCGAAAGTTGTGTGATTTCTGTAGGGTTTTCGGAAAGAATTTCGCGGCTGATGTAACTGTAAAGCCCTTGTTGTGTGTTGTCTGACGCATCAATGAGGGATTGGACGTACGCCGCCGCGGCATCAATCTTATGAAAGTGGCTGCGTATGTCGGGTGATTTCTTCAGGTTTTCTCGGCTGTCGGCACTGGTGGCTTCCTTGATGCTGCCGTTATCTGATGCGAAAATGTGTATACCGTTGTAATTGTGAAAATAGGGGTGTGGATAATAAACATCGGTTGCCCGCGATAAGACCAGTAAATAGGTCACATCATGACGGTAGGCTGGCAGAAAGGGTTGTGGTTCGGCTGTAGGGCTTGAACCGGGGGCTGACGTATTCGCAGCCTGGCTTGAATCATCGGTTAAGATGTTTCCAGCCAGGCTTTCACTGGAACTGTCTGAGAGTTCGCCGGCAGCAGCTGTTTGCCCGGCATTTTTGTCCGGCATTTGCGGAATGTCTTCGTACAAATGAATTTCCGTGTCGTTGTCCGGGTTATAAAGAGAACGCGTCACTTCAAAGGTATATATGGCATAGCCTTCGCCGGTGTCTTCGATGTTTTTCAAGCGCGCCAGTGTAATGCTGCCACTTTTTTGAACAGCCTCTTCAAAGGGGGTGTAAACATACTCGCCACGGGAATGGCTGAACATACGACGATACCCGATTTCCAAAGAAACAGGGACCGGTTCGTTACGCGACAGGGTTTCTCCACAGGAAGGGAGCAGTAACAACAAGGTCAGTATGAAAGAGAAGGGCTGTATAAAACGTTTCATACGTTGCACTAGCCTCTTTTTTGATGCGTCAAAAGCACAAGCAATACTTTTTTATAAAAGGGGAAAGAAGCCACCGCCAGCAGTAAGCCGGCAATCAGCCACAAGCTTTTTCCGAACTCAAAGGAATAAAACGCTGCGAAACAAACCAAGGTGCCCAAGTCCAAGCCGATGGCAATCAGCAAGGGAGGCAACAACGGGTAGCGGAAAAAGACAGTTTTTTTTCTATTGACTGCGGGCATCGATGCCCTGGTTTTTTTCAAACAGTACTCCTTAGTCAATAACAGTAAAATTTTCTCAAAGCACCCTGGTTTTGTCTGAAACAAAGCCGGGCTTCTTCGTTTTTGTACCCCATCCGTCCTGCATCGCGTTCGAACAAAACTTGCTGAAAATGCTACGCATTTTCAGAGTTGTCAGTTAACCAAACGAGCGCCCGCCACGGTGTCCGCGGCGTTTTTTATTGCCGGCAAAAGGAATTTTCTTCACTTCCAGTAACGGTGTATCTGATACGACTTCGGTGTTGAAGGGCTGATCGTACACCACCTTAATGTCGCTCTTTGTCAGGCGAATAACAGCACGCAGCGTTATTTTTTCTTCCTCGTCACAAAATGTAAAAGCGATACCGGTGGCACCGGCACGACCCGTTCGCCCGATGCGATGCACGTAGGTTTCCGGAATGTCTGGCATGTCGTAGTTAATAACATGGGAGATATCATCCACGTCAATGCCGCGGGCTGCGATATCGGTTGCAACAAGGACACGGGCCTTTTTGGTTTTAAAATTGTTCAGAGCAATTTGGCGTGCTGTCTGGTTTTTATCCCCGTGAATGGCTTCCACAGAGATGCCTTCACTCGACAATTCTTTGTAAATGCGTTCTGCACCATGCTTGGTACGGCAAAACACCAGGACAGATTTGAGGTCAGGATTTTTTAGCAGCCAAACCAGCAGATGCCGCTTGTTGATCCGTGACAAGTGGTAAACATATTGATCAATGCTTTCAACAGTTGACGATACAGGGGTCACAGAAACCTCTTCAGGATCATCCAGCAGGGTATCAACCAGATGCATAATTTCCTGTGGCATAGTAGCTGAAAACAGCATGGTCTGGCGTACTTTCGGCAGCATCCCGATAATGCGTTTCACATCCGGGGCAAAGCCCATATCCAGCATACGGTCGGCTTCATCCAACACAAAAAGGCGGATATGGTGCAGGTTGATGTAGCGTTGAGAAACAAGATCCAGCAAGCGGCCAGGTGTGGCGACCAGAATGTCCACCCCTTTTTTCAACTTTGTGGTCTGTGTCGACTGTGACACACCGCCAAAGACAACGGCAATGCTGAGGTTCAGGTTTTTGCCGTAAGCCAGAAAGCTTTCTTCAATTTGCAGGGCCAGCTCCCGTGTTGGGGTTAGGATGAGTGCGCGAATGGGGGCAACATCCAGACCCGCCATGGGGTGGGCTGCCGGTGCCGGGCGTCTTCGGTTGCGTCCATTACGACGATTGTCCGAAGGGGTTGGCATCGTCGACGGGACACTTTCAGGTAGAGCAGTTTCAATGGCTGCTTCTACCGGAGCCTCTGTTTTTGGCATGGCTGCCCGGGCCGCTTTTTCTTGCGCCAGCAACTGCAGAATGGGAATGGCAAAAGCAGCGGTTTTTCCTGTACCCGTTTGTGCGCAACCCAAAATATCACGGCCCTTGAGCAGGAGCGGGATGGCCTGTTCCTGTATAGGCGTTGGTTCTTCATAACCTTCCGCTACCAATGCTGCAAGAATGGGGGGGATTAGATTTAATTCTTCGAACTTCACGTTGTCCTCTTTCTTTGGGGTTAATTATGATTTCACTGCAACAACACTTCATTGAATAAAAAACAGCAGTAAATGTGGTGAAAACAGCCCGTTTCAGCCATAAAAATGGGATGTGCGCCATGTTTTATGGCTGAAATGGGATTGTTTTCGAGTTGTTGCAGTGAAATCAATTATGATTCTACCGTAAGAACCGAAAATGAACCAATTTGATGCCAAATCGCGGCGATAGAGGCAGTACAATGCTTCGCATTGTACTGGTAGACCGCGATATTGGCCTGAAATTGGTCATTTTCAATCAATTTCAGCCCCTCCGGAGTCGAAATTGGGGTTTTTACACCAGAATCAATTATAAATATTGCTGCAAGTACTTCCAGCTAATCTCCAGGGATGCGAAAGGATCGCCATCACGGCAGCTGTCCTGTTCTATACAGTACCACAGCACTTTGTTTTTACGGCAGGTGTCAATGATATCCGCCCAGTCTAGATTGCCAACACCAATTTCACAGATTGTTTGCTGGTGGTCATAGATGGCCATGTCTTTAAAATGAACAACATCCATTCTATCGGCAACTTTGTTCAGCCATTTTACAGGATTGGCCCCACCAGCCTGCACCCAGTAAGTGTCAATTTCAAAGTCGACGCTGGCTTTATCGGTTTCATCCATCAAGATTTCCAAAGCCGTCCGTCCACCAAACTTTTCGAATTCAAAGTTGTGGTTGTGGTAAATGAGGACCATGCCTTCTTTGCGAAGGGCCGCGCCGATGGCAGAAATGTCCCTGGCATATTTTGTGTATCCTTCTATTGTCTTTGGGTAATCCGGGGAGATGGACCCAATACCGACATACTTGCAGCCCCAGATTTTATGCTCGGTAATCACCTGGTCCAAATGGTGGTGCAAGAGGTCGTTGGACACATGGGTTGCGCAGATGGTCAGGCCCAAACTGTCGCAGATGTTCTTTAATTCCTGTGCATCAATAGGACCAAGACCTGATAGTTGAACCGCTTCGTAACCGATTTTGCGGACCTTCTCCAGTGTTGAGCGAATATCTTCCGGTGTTTTCATGTATTCTCTGAGGGTATACAGCTGTGCGGCAATATGCATTCTATCCATGGGAAACCTTCTTTCTGTTCATTTTTTGTTACCAATCTTTGATGCCCGTTTGGGTACCCCTTTTCTCACAATTATAGCACAATACTTTATCATTACAGCTTTCTTTGCAAAAACCGGACAGCCATTTCAATGTCTTTGACCGGGTTCACACCCGCTTCCCGTTCTATGGTCAGCCATCCGTCAAAGCCTACCTTTTTTAGTGCAGCCAGATAGGTATCAAAGTTGACAGTGCCCTCACCCAGAGGCGTTTCAATGAAGTAGTCTTCCATCCGCATGTCTTCGATGCCACCGTCGGCAAAGAAACCGTATATTTTTTCAGGATCTGTTTTTATGAGCATGCGCCCGTCTTTTGCATGTGTATGGACAATATAAGGGGCTAAGAGTTGCACTGCTTCTACAGGATCCTGACCGGTAACCATCACAAAATTAGCCGGGTCCATATTGACACGCACACCGGAGGATGAAAGGCTTTCAATAAAATTTTTCAACACCGGCGCTGTTTCAGGGCCGGTTTCAATGGCAAACTTTGCACCCACAGTATCGCCGTAACGCCCGAGATCATCACAGGCTGCCTGCAATACACTGTATCGGGGATGCTTCTGGTCGGACGGGATAACCCCGATATGTGTGGTCACGATGTTGCATTCGAGGTCCAAGGCAAGGTCAATAACTTTTTTGCTAAAGACAATGCGGTCGGGATTCAACTTCGGGTCGGCAAAACCATGTCCGCCAGGATCACCACAGACAGCAGTTACGGTGATGCCTTCACTTTTTATAAAGGAAAGGAATTCTTTTCTTTTGGCTTTACTCATATTGTCCGGAGCGGTTTCACCGGTCACGGCATACAACTGTATGCCTTCGGCACCCATGCGACGGGCTGTTTTCACCCCTTCGATGAGGCCGAGTTTGAAAGAGTCTACCATGACACCAATTTTCATTGTTCTGTCCTCCTTGCGTGATTTTGCTTCTTGCATATGCGGGTTCCAAAGAACTTGTTACAGAAAGTACCCGCAATATGCGGCTTTTCTCATGCTTACTCTCATTTTACCACTCTGTGCAATTTCGTGCTATGATTCTGGTACAATAACGTCGTAACAATATATTTAAATTATGTTAACTTGAAAATGCAGCAGCCCTTGACACAGAAAAGAAGACGGTGTTACAATGTCTAGGCGTGCGAACGGATGTTTGCGACGTTTTTTGTCTTCATGTTTTTAAACATATTTCGCAGTGGCCATCATAGCGGTGCCCGAAGGAGTCAAACTTTGCCAGAGCAGATGAAACAATATAAAAAGACCATAGGCTTGAAGCAGACGTTAAAACTCCTCGAAAGCAATGGTGCACAAAAGGTCATTATTGCAGCGGATGCAGATGAAAAAGTGGTGGGCAGGTTGAGAGATGCCTGCACCCTTAAAGGTATTCCTGTCGAAGCGGCCGAAAGTATGAAAATACTTGGGAAAGCTTGTGGCATTGATGTCGGTGCAGCTGTTGTGGGTGTGGCGAAAGATGAAAACTGAGGTTTCCCGGTAAAATCATAAGGTTCATATGCGGACTTCCGCTTGTGATAAAAGTTTTTCTGTACTGTACGGCAACGCATTTAAACAGAGAAATCAGGATGAAAAAGAAAAGGGAGGTGAAAGAAAAGATGCCAACATTCAACCAATTGGTGAAAAAAGGTCGTGAGAAAGTGGTGTACAAGTCCACAGCACCGGCACTTCAGGCAGGTTACAATTCTTTTAAGAAAGCTGGAACCATACTGAATTGTCCGCAAAAACGTGGTGTTTGTACTGTTGTGAAAACAACAACCCCTAAAAAACCGAACTCTGCCCTTCGTAAAGTCGCCCGTGTGCGCCTGACGAATCAGATTGAGGTAACTGCTTACATTCCTGGAATTGGTCACAATCTGCAGGAGCATAGTGTTGTTTTGATCCGTGGCGGTCGTGTAAAAGACCTGCCAGGCGTTCGTTACCACATTATTCGCGGAACACTGGATACATCCGGTGTTGCAAAACGTATGCAGAGCCGTTCCAAGTATGGCGCAAAGCGTCCAAAGAAATAATGAAACCATCGACGTGCAATTTCGTCGTTTCCATATAGCTTGTTTTTCTTTTCAATCGCTGTTATCGCTTGTGAAGACAGACTGGATCAGGGGTTATCCCTGGGAAACCGAAGGCATGATCGACTCCACGTAAATCGTGGAATGAGTACCCGTAACACCGGTATACGCAATTTTGCGTCCGTGTTGTTACCAGGAGGAGGGAAGACAAGTGCCAAGAAGAGGACATGTTCCGAAAAGGGATGTATTGGCTGATCCAATCTATAGTGACAAGGTTGTGACGAAGCTTATCAACAATTTAATGCTCGACGGCAAACGCGGTACTGCACAGCAGATTTGCTATGATGCTTTCGATATGATCCAGACCAAAACCGGGAAAGAACCTTTGGAGGTCTTTCAGGCGGCAATGGCAAACATTATGCCGGTTCTCGAAGTCAAAGGACGTCGTGTCGGTGGTGCCACATATCAGGTTCCGATGGAAGTTCGCCCTGAGCGCCGTCAGGCACTCGGCCTGCGGTGGCTGGTTATCAACAGCCGCAAACGCAGTGAACGGACCATGAAGGAAAGACTTTCTGCAGAAATCATGGACGCTACCAATAATATGGGTGGCGCTTACAAGAAAAAAGAGGACATCCATAAAATGGCTGAAGCCAACAAGGCTTTTGCCCATTATCGCTGGTAGTGTCCGGTTCAGATCATTAAAGCGAATGGAGCGCGTTCGGTGTTGTCCGACGTCTCTATCCGCTGAATGAACGAGAGGAGGGTATTGATGCCCAGAGAATTCAGCCTCGCTAATACACGCAACATCGGCATCATGGCACATATCGACGCCGGAAAAACAACGACGACCGAACGTATCCTGTTTTATACAGGCCGTACGCATAAAATCGGAGAAGTTCATGAAGGTGCCGCCACAATGGACTGGATGGAGCAGGAACAGGAACGAGGCATAACCATTACTTCCGCAGCGACCACCGCACAATGGAAGGGCTACCGCATCAACATCATTGACACGCCGGGGCACGTTGACTTCACGGTTGAAGTTGAACGTTCTTTGCGTGTATTGGATGGTTCGGTCACCCTGTTCTGTGCAAAAGGTGGCGTAGAACCCCAGTCTGAGACCGTTTGGCGCCAGGCAGACCGCTATGGTGTTCCCCGTATTGCTCATGTGAATAAGATGGACATTATGGGTGCCGACTTTTATAACTGTATTGCCATGATGCGGGACCGCTTGCGGGCCAACGCTGTTGCCATTCAGCTGCCGATTGGAAAAGAAGAAACCTTCCAAGGCATTGTTGACCTTGTCACCATGAAGGCCTATATTCACCATGATGATCTTGGGAAAGTGATTGATGAAATTGCGATTCCGGAAGACATGAAGGAATTGGCGGATGAACACCGGACGGCGCTCATCGAAGCGGTTTCCGATATGGATGAAGGCATCATGACAAAGTATCTTGAAGGCGAAGAAATTGAAGTAGACGAGCTCAAGGAAGCCATCCGTAAGGCAACCATCGCCGTACACATCATACCTGTTACCTGCGGTTCTTCCTATAAGAACAAAGGTGTGCAGATGCTGCTTGACAACGTCATTGCTTATTTGCCTTCACCGTTGGACATTCCGCCAATCATGGGCACTTTGCCGGATTCGGAAGAGCAGGAAGCCAGACCTTCCGATGACAGCGCACCCTTTGCGGCACTGGCTTTTAAAATTATGACAGATCCCTTTGTGGGTCGTTTATCCTTTTTCCGTGTGTACTCAGGCACCATCAATGCCGGTTCCTATGTTCAGAATGCCTCAAAAGGCAAACGGGAACGTATTGGCCGTATCTTGCAGATGCATGCCAACAACCGCCAGGAATTGGAAACGGTCTACTCAGGAGATATCGCAGCGGCGGTCGGTCTGAAAAACACCACCACGGGGGATACCCTCTGTGATGAAGCCCATCCCATTATTTTGGAGTCTATGGTGTTCCCGGAACCGGTTATCTCTGTTGCTATTGAACCCAAAACCAAAGCCGGTCAGGAAAAAATGGGCGTTGCCCTGCAAAAACTGGCCGAAGAAGATCCGACCTTCCGTGTCAACACCGATGTGGAAACCGGACAAACCATCATTCGCGGTATGGGAGAACTCCATTTGGAGATTATCGTTGACCGTATGATGCGTGAGTTTAAGGTGGAAGCCAATGTTGGCCCCCCGCAGGTTTCATACCGTGAATCCATCCGGAAATTGGTTAAAGCCGAAGGCAAGTTTGTTCGTCAATCCGGTGGTCGTGGCCAGTATGGTCATTGTGTCATTGAGATGGAGCCAAATGAACCAGGGAAGGGTTACTCCTTCGAAAATAAAATTGTTGGGGGTTCCGTACCGAAAGAGTATGTCGGTCCCATTGACCAGGGTATTCAGGAAGCTTCAAAAAGCGGCGTTATTGCCGGTTATGAAGTGCTGGATTTCAAGGTTCGCCTGATTGATGGTTCCTACCATGAAGTGGACTCTTCCGAAATGGCTTTTAAGATTGCCGGTTCTATGGCATTCAAAGAAGCCATGAAGAAAGCCGATCCAATGCTGCTGGAGCCAATCATGAAAGTGGTTGTGACAACACCGGAAGACTACATGGGCGATGTTATAGGGGATTTGAACTCCAGACGCGGAAAAATCGAAGGCATGGAAGCACGCTCAGGCGGCCAGGTCATTACCTGTCACGTACCATTGTCTGAAATGTTCGGATATGCAACGACGCTGCGGTCCAGATCCCAGGGGCGCGCAACGTTCTCTATGGAATTTGCCAACTACGCAGAAGTTCCGAAGAGTGTACAAGAGCGGATTATCGAAGGACGTAAAGGGAAAGACTAACACAAACTTTTGCCTGCTGCACCTGTTCGCCGGCAGAAATGCCCGACATATACCATTTTTTATTGGAAAACAAGCAAAATGCTTGAAATGCCAGAGTAAACATTATATAATCGTGAATCATGCGTGATTCGATGAAGGAGGGTTATTTCCATGGGAAAAGCCAAATTTGAACGCAACAAACCTCATGTCAACATCGGTACTATTGGTCATGTCGACCACGGCAAAACTTCTTTGACCGCAGGTATTACCAAAGTACTAGCGATGACAGACAAAAACATTCAGGTAAAAGGGTATGATCAAATTGACTCCGCGCCTGAAGAAAAAGCTCGTGGTATCACAATTAATACCGCACACGTAGAATACGAAACAGCCGCCCGTCACTATGCCCACGTTGACTGCCCCGGCCATGCTGATTATGTCAAAAATATGATCACCGGTGCTGCACAAATGGACGGTGCTATCCTGGTTGTCTCTGCTGCTGACGGCCCGATGCCGCAAACCCGTGAACACATTCTTCTTTCCCGCCAGGTTGGTGTGCCGAAGATGGTTGTGTTCCTGAACAAATGCGACATGGTCGACGACGAAGAATTGCTTGAACTGGTTGAAATGGAACTCCGCGAGTTGCTTTCTTCTTATGATTTCCCTGGTGACGATATTCCGATTATCCGTGGTTCTGCCCTGGATGTTTTGGAATGTACTTCTACGGATCAGACCGACCCGAAGTACAAATGCGTCTTGGAATTGATGAAGGCTGTAGACGAGTACATCCCAACCCCTGCTCGTG
Organism: Acetivibrionales bacterium; assembly: GCA_038249175.1. GTDB lineage: Bacteria > Bacillota > Clostridia > DSM-8532 > DSM-8532 > JAEWSN01. Next base: position 6,628 of record JBBRWP010000007.1, on the reverse strand, counting down.
AAACCGATAAACCCTTCCTCATGCCTGTTGAAGACGTATTCTCCATCACCGGTCGTGGTACCGTTGCTACCGGCCGTGTAGAACGTGGTACCATCAAAGTGCAAGATGAAGTTGAAATTATTGGCTTAATGGAAGCACCGAAGAAAACCGTTGTTACCGGGGTTGAAATGTTCCGTAAACTGCTGGATTCAGCGGTTGCAGGCGACAACGTCGGCCTCTTGCTCCGTGGCGTACAACGCGCCGACATCGAGCGTGGCCAGGTTTTGGCAAAACCCGGCTCTATTACACCCCATACCGTGTTTACCGCACAAGTCATGGTTTTGACCAAAGAAGAAGGTGGCCGTCATAAGCCGTTTTTCTCTGGTTACCGCCCGCAGTTCTACTTCCGTACAACAGACGTTACCGGCAACATCAAACTCCCGGAAGGTGTTGAAATGTGTATGCCTGGCGACCACGTTGAGATGACCATTGAACTTATCTCTTCCATTGCGATGGAAAAAGGTTTGAATTTTGCTATTCGCGAAGGCGGCCGTACAGTTGGCGCTGGGGTTGTTGCTGAGGTTATCAAGTAAATTGGCGCCTTAATACTTCTATAAATCGGAAAATGCGCAGCATTTTCAGCAAGTTTTGTGTGAACGCGACGAGGACGCATGGGGTATAAATCTGAAAATGCGCAGCATTTTCAGAAGGTTTTGTGCGAACGCGATGGAGGACACATAAGGCGTAAAGTCTATTAAAAATCCGGAAACGACGTTTCCGGATTTTTTTCTTGCATCAAAACGGTGCTGATAATTGAAAAACCCGTTTTTCATGCGTATAATGAAAGTACTTTGGAGGTAGACCATGAAAAAAGAAGATAAAATCATGAAAGAGCGAAAAATGCCTATGCTCCCACTGCGGGGCATCGTGGTTTTTCCATATATGATATTGCACTTTGATGTGGGTCGCACTAAGTCTATGAAAGCATTGGAAGATGCCATGCTCATTGACCAGACCATTTTTCTGTCGGCACAGATCGATGCATCGGAAGAAGACCCTGGGAAGGAAGATGTCTACCCGGTTGGCACCATTGCCCGCATCAAGCAACTGCTGCGTTTGCCGGGGGATACCATACGGGTTCTGGTGGAAGGCCTGGAAAGGGCAAAAATTCTTTCATGGAGCGATGAAAACCCTTATTTTACGGTTGCGGTTGCCTCGATGAAAACGCCACGCTCTCCACGCAATAAGTCGGAAATGGAAGCCTTGGCCAGACAGGTCATTGAACACTTCGAACGCTACGCCAAACTGACCAACCGTATTTCGCCGGACGCCAGCCTTTCTGTGAGTGCCATCGACGATTTTTCGCGCCTGCCGGATGTTGTCGCATCCAATATGAACACGGGTGTGGATATGAAGCAGGCTATTTTGGCAGAACCTTCCCCTAAAAAACGTCTGGAAAAGCTACTGGACATTTTGGTCAAGGAAATTGATATCCTTGAGATTGAGCGCAATATCAACAGTAAAGTGCGGCAACAAATTGATAAAACCCAACGGGAGTATTACTTAAGAGAACAACTCAAGGCCATTCAGAAGGAGCTGGGGGATCAGGAAATCGGTCGCAGCGATGAGTCGGATGAATACAGCCAGAAAATAGAAGAGGCGAACCTGCCGGAGGAAGTTCTGAAAAAAGCACTGAAAGAGTTGGATCGCTTAAAAAAGATGCACGCTTCTTCGGCAGAGAGTGGGGTTATTCGTACCTATCTTGACTGGCTCATCGAAATGCCGTGGCAGGAAAGCACGAAAGAAAATTTAGATTTATCCCATGCCGAAGAGATTCTGGCAAAGGATCACTACGGCCTTGAAAAAGTCAAAGAACGCATGCTTGAGCATTTGGCCATACGCCAATTGCGTGAAGGGATGCACGGCCCGATTATTTGCCTGGCCGGCCCTCCCGGTGTTGGTAAAACCTCCGTTGCCAAATCCATTGCTGAGGCCTTGAATCGCAATTATGTCCGGATGTCTTTGGGCGGGGTGCGGGACGAAGCAGAAATTCGTGGACACCGCAGAACCTATGTCGGGGCGATGCCGGGCCGCATTATTACCGCCATTAAGCAGGCCGGGACGAAGAATCCGCTTATTTTATTGGACGAGATAGACAAAATGTCCAGTGATTTCCGCGGGGATCCTTCTTCTGCCATGCTGGAGGTATTGGATTCCGAACAGAACAAAGATTTTAGGGATCATTATCTGGAACTGCCCTACGACCTTTCGGATGTATTGTTTATTACAACAGCCAACTACAAAGATGCGATACCAAGGCCCTTGCTGGATCGTATGGAAGTTATTGATATCGCCGGTTACACGGACAACGAAAAAGAACAGATTGCCCACCGCCACCTCATTCCGAAGCAGTTGGCATTGCACGGTATTGGGGAGCATCGGCTGAAGATTGACCCGGCTGCCATTCGTGAAATCATACACCATTATACCAGAGAGGCCGGCGTTCGGAATCTGGAACGCACCCTCACATCTGTGATGCGAAAAGCCGCAAAAGAATTGGTTCTGGACCCCAATCTGGTCATACGGGTCAATGCAAAAACAATACAGAAGTATCTGGGTGCAAGAAAGTTTCTTGTGGACAAGGCCGGTCGGGTTGATCAGGTCGGGGTGGCACGAGGGCTCGCATGGACACCGGTTGGCGGGGATACCCTGGAAATTGAAGTCACCCTGATGCAGGGCGACGGTTCGCTTGAGTTGACCGGGCAGTTGGGGGATGTGATGAAAGAGTCTGCACGCATCGCCAGAAGCCATGTGCGTTCGAAAGCGGCGGAGTTTGGTATTGACCCGATGTTTCATAAGAAAGTGGACATGCACTTGCATGTACCGGAGGGGGCCATCCCCAAAGACGGTCCATCTGCAGGTATTACGCTGGCGACAGCTATGGTTTCTGCCCTCACAGGCATTGCTGTGCGCCATAATGTGGCCATGACGGGAGAGATTACCTTGCGTGGTCGTGTTCTGCCCATTGGTGGACTGAAAGAAAAAACTTTGGCTGCCCACCGTGCCGGTATTGATACCATCATTATCCCGATGGAGAACAAAAAAGATATTGAGGATATTCCTGAAAAAGTCCTTGAAAAGCTGCAGATGATTCCCGTTTCCCGTTTTGATCAGGTGCTGCGGCATGCGTTGGTCAAGATGCCGAGCGAAAAGACCAGTCATCAACCAGCGGTTATGAGGCAGGAAGCAGCGCAGAACAAAAAAACTGTAGATCTGGAACCAGTGCGGAACACAAAAACAATAGATCAGGAGACCCCACAGAACAAAAGTACGATAAAGAAAGATGAAGGAGACCATCCATGTTCATAATTCAACATGCCTTTCTTCACACCATGGCGACACCGGCTATTCCGGATGGATACGTTTGCGTGAATCATGGAAAAATTATTCAGCTTGGAGAAATGTCGGCCTGCCCGTCACCCGATAAAATGGATACGGTACTTGATGCAGCCGGCCGCTGGGTTATGCCCGGTCTGGTCGATCCACATTGTCACGTGGGTATTTTCGGTGATGGCATCGGCTTTGAAGGGGATGATGGGAACGAGTCTACAGAACCCATCACACCGCACCTTCGCGCACTGGATGGCATTGACCATATGGACAGGGGTTTTGAGGACGCTCGTGAAGCGGGTGTGACAACGGTTGTCACAGGTCCCGGCAGTGCCAATGTTATTGGCGGCCAATTTGTTGCCCTGAAAACCTTTGGCAGAACCGTGGACGAAATGGTTCTCCGCGAGCCCTGTGCCATGAAGGTTGCCTTGGGGGAGAACCCGAAAATGGTTTACCACGAAAAACACCTCATGCCCATTACCCGCATGGCAACCGCGGCATTGCTCCGTGAGCATTTCATCAAGTCAAAGACGTATTATCTTGCGCTCAAGGCGCATGAAGAGAACCCGGAGGATCATGAAAAACCGGAATATGATATGAAAATGGATGTGATGATGCCCATTTTCCAGAACAACCTGGTGGTGAAGGTCCATGCCCACCGCGCAGATGATATTGCAACGGCCTTACGCATTCAAAAAGAGTTTAATGTGGACATGACGGTTGAACACGCCACTGAAGCATGGCTGATGCCTGAAGTTTTGGTGGAAGCGGGTATTGATGTTATTCTGGGGCCACTGCTGACGAACCGGTCGAAGGTGGAACTGCGCAACCAAAACTTGAAAGCGGCGGGTATTCTTGAAAAGGCTGGCATTTTGCCGGCCATCATGTCGGACCATCCGGAAGTCCCTGTGCAGCATCTCCGCCTCAGTGCGGCACTTGCCGTTCGGGAAGGCTTATCTGAAGAGGCAGCCCTCAAGGCCATCACGATTCGTGCAGCGGAAGTTTGCCGCATCTCAGATCGTGTGGGCAGTTTGCAGGTGGGTAAAGATGCAGATCTGATTGTACTGTCCGGCCATCCCTTTCACTATGATACAGTCGTGGACACAACCATGATCGATGGCAAGGTTGTATTTCAAAGAGAAAATAGTGGAACATCAGCGGGAGCAGATGCATAAAAAATATGAAAAACTTTTTTGCGCCCATAGGTTTTGTTGGGATAAGACCATCATAGAAAAAAGAACAAGATATGCTTGCCCGGGAAGATAGAAACCGAGGGGTTTTTGTCAGGAAGGAACACTATTGAACCCATCTTCTTTTATTAGCAAAAGTGAAGTACAAACCCTGGATTGGGCATGTGAATTTGCACAGACTTTGCCGCCGGGGACAGTGGTTCGCCTGGTAGGGGATATCGGTGCCGGAAAAACGGTGGTGGCCAGGGGCATTGCCCGGGGGCTCGCCGTATCTGAACCTATTCCGAGCCCCACCTTTACCATCGTCAACACTTATGAGGGCACAGCTCCGAGTGGGAAAACTGTTTATTTACATCACTTTGACTTATACCGCATCAACGATGCAGCCGAATTGGTTGGCATTGGTTGGGAAGAATATTTTGAACCGGATGCAATCTGCCTGGTCGAATGGCCGGAACGGGCCGGAGAACTGTTGCCCATAGGTATTGTGATTACCGTCAGGCGCGTGGAGGGCAATGACCAGGCCCGGCATATAACCTGGACACAGGAAGGAGAAGGCAATGACGATACTCGCCTGTGACACAGCCAATCAAACGGCCTCGGTGGCTTTGCTTGAAGAGGGGAAAGTGCTGGCCGAATTTTCGATCCATGATAAGAAAACGCACTCGGAAAAACTATTGCCCATGATTGCTCAGCTCCTTGAAACAACGGGTAAAGCACCAAGCGACATTGACGTTTTTGCCATATCGGAAGGGCCGGGTTCTTTTACGGGATTGCGCATCGGGCTTGTGACCATGAAAACCATGGCCTACACGCTTAAAAAGCCGATTGTCGGGATTGGAACGCTGTATGCGTTGGCGGCAACAGTTCCTTTTTTTAACGGTCTTGTCTGTCCGGTTCTGGATGCAAGAAACCAGCAGGCTTTTTGTGGTTTTTATCGAAACCTGACCTTGCCGATTTCCCGGCAAAGCACCCTTGAAAATGATTTTCAGAATGAACTGTTTCTGAAAGAGCATTTTCAGGATAAGAATGCTGCTGCTGCAGAAGCACCATTGAAAGAGACCGGGCGCTTTGAAACATCTGCATCAACAACGTTTGTAATGGCACAGGCTTCTCTTATGTCTTGTGCTGCCGATACGGTTTGCCATGTGGATGTTTTGGCGGAAGCATTAATAGGGTATAAACAGGATGTACTGCTTCTTGGCGACTGTGCGACAGCCTTTGCCGATAGGATTCGTTCTCTGTGGGCAGCAGAGAGCCACCCATACCATTTGTTTGTTGCTCCGGAATCCTTGTTCAAAAACCGCGCAGCGACAGTTGCCTTGCTGGCGCAGGAGAAAATCCAATCCGGTACGGGAGCTGATGTTTTTTCGATGCAACCTTTTTATATGCGTGTTTCGCAGGCAGAAAGGTTCAAACAACAAAAGAAGGGTAGTGCAAAAGGTGAACATACGAAGAATGACACAAAATGATATTGCCTCTTTGGCTACCCTGGAAGTGCGTTGCTTTACAGTTCCCTGGTCATATGCCATGTTGCAGGATGAACTGGAGAACGAAAATGCCTTGTATCTAATTGCTGAAAAAGAAGGTATAATTGTTGGCTATGCCGGCGCATGGAGAATATTGGATGAAGGGCATATCACCAATATTGCTGTAGACCCAATCCGGCAGCGAGAGGGTATTGGACGACAACTGTTGGCAGCTTTGCTGGAGGGTTTGGCCGGCAGTGGTGTTCAAAAAGCCACTTTGGAAGTTCGAAAATCGAATGCAGCCGCCGTTGCCTTGTATCAGGCGTTTGATTTTCGAGTGGCAGGGGTTCGACGGGCGTATTATTCGGACAATCTCGAGGACGCCCTGATTATGTGGGTGAACATCGATACAACTCTGAAAATTCGCAGCATTTTCAGCAAGTTTTGAGTCGGCTCGAGTGGAATAGAAAAGCTGCAACTCTGAAAATGCGCAGCATTTTCAGCAAGTTTTGAGTCGGCTAGAGTGGAATGGAAAAGCTGCAACTCTGAAAATGCGCAGCATTTTCAGCAAGTTTTGAGCAAATTCCACGAGGATGCATG
>JBBRWP010000006.1:0-35019 GCA_038249175.1 Acetivibrionales bacterium | reverse complement strand
TTTTTCATCACTTTGCGGTGTATCAACGGTTATGCTCAAATCGCTCATTCATTTTTATCCTCCATAGTCATCATTATTGACAATTATCAGCACCATTTTTATGCTGTTTTTAAATAATACTTTAAAAAAGAGCCGCCTTTTCGGGCAGCTCTTTTTCAGATCACTCTTTTTACAGGATAAATTTATTTCTTGGCTGCCAACCAGGCATCCAATTGTGATTGTTTTGCTGCAACGATTTCATCTGCACCAGCAGATTTCAGTTCGCCTAAAAATTTTGCCAGTGTCTCATCCGGATCCAATGATGTCCCAATAGCCAATGCCTTGTACTTGGCAAGAACGTCAGCAACAGCAGCCAACTGGGTTTTTACCGGAACACCGTCAAAACTGAATCCAAGGAATGGCGTAACGGTCGCGCTGTTGTTAAACGCCATCATGAGTTCCCATTTTTTAGGATTTTCACTCGGATATAGATAATCCAGGCCCTGGTCTCCAACCATCCAGGCTGCGCCGGTGCTATATCCTGATGATGATGACAAAACCCCTTCAGGGAAATCAATCACATTATCAGAAACTTTAACATAGTCGATTCCTTCTACACCATATTTCAAAGTATTAAGAACAAACTTGTCAGTATGAAGCAATTCAATGAACTTCATTGCGCCGACACCCTTATCTGGAGAAGTGACAGAAATCGACAGCATAGAACCCATCGTATCATCTGTTCCTGAGAAGGGCTCGCATATTTCAGCTTGAACCAGTTTGTAGCCATAGCCTATGGACATTTCATCCGCTTTTCCAGGTTTCAGCTGCTGCTCATTGGCAAACCAGTTTCCAGACTTATAATAAGGATCGGAACTGTTATCTACAGCGGCATCCTGGTTTGTATAACCGGCAACATACCAATCATGTGAAAGTTTGATGTTCTCGACGGCTTCGGGCAAAGTGTATTGATTGTATACGGTATTATCTGTTTTGTATTTGTAGGTTTTACCGATACCATCACCACCGAGGCGTTCCCAATAGGCATCCTGAAAATAGGGATGTCCTGCAAGCAGCGGTAAAATGTCTGGTTCATTTTCTTTAATCTTCTTTAACCACGGGGTGACGTCTGACCATTTTTTAATGGTTGATACATCAAATCCATATTTCGTGATGAGTTTTTCATTAAATACAAATCCAAAATTACCGGCCATGTCTTTTTCAGTGGGAATACCATAAAGCTCACCTTTAACTTTAGGTCCTTCACTGTATGCAAGGGCCAGTTTTGCCTTTGTTTTTGGTGCATATTCTGTAAATAAGTCGTTAAGAGGCAGGAATGCGCCTTTGGCAACAAAACTTTGATATTCCCACCAACCTGCAGTGAAGGCTAAGTCGAATTTCTCACCGGAAGAAATGATCAATTTGATCTTGTCCAGGTAAGACCAGTCAAATTGCTGCACATCCATTTGAATGTTTGTTGTTGTGCTGTCTGTCAAGTACTTGTTGATGGTCTCAACAACGGCCGGTAGATTTTTTTGTGGTCCATTCCCTGAAAGCATGTAGTATTTCACTGTGTATGGCTCGCCTGCTTGTTCCGGAGCTTTCTCTGTTGCAGATTCACCGGCAGCGACAGATTCTGATGCTTTCGCAGTTGCCGATGCAGCTGGTGCTGCCGTACCACAGCCAGCAAGTGCACTGACCAGCATCAAGGAAACAAGAAGTAGACTGATAAGTTTCTTCATGTGTTTGTTCATTTTAGTTCCTCCTTTTATGATCACTAAGACGAATGTCTTGTGTCCAAATATCAAGTTCTCATTTGTAGATCATGTGTGTTTGTATGCACAAAGAACCAATCATGCCAACATTTTCTGTTCGCCTGATCTGTTTCTCTGTGCAGATACATAAGGATGGCCTGCGTAAAAGGATGAGAACTAACCTTTTACAGCACCAATTGTTAATCCTTTAATAAAATATTTTTGTAAAAATGGATAGGCCAGTACAATAGGTCCTATGCCCACAACAGCCATGGCCATGCGCAGTGATTGATTTGGCATTTTTGCAATCATCTCAGCAGCATTCGGTATGTCCGTGATATGGCTCTGTAAGCTTTGGATATTGACCATGGTTTTATACATGAGATATTGCAAATTAATCAGTTCGGCTGAGTTGATATAGAGCAAACTGATATACCAGTCATTCCATATATAGAGACCAACAAATAAACTAATGGTGGCAAAAACGGGTTTGGAGATGGGAACAACAATCTTAAAGAATATTGTATACTCTCCTGCACCATCAATCTTCGCAGACTCAATGAGTGAATCGGCAACATTGTTCTTAAAATAGGTACGCACAATGAGCATATTATACGCACTGAAGAGAGTTGGAATGATGAATACGAGTAAATTGTCTTTTAGATGTAAATATTGTGTATACAGCATATACCACGGAACAAGCCCCCCGTTGAATAACATGGTAAAAAACATAAAGAAGGCCAAATGATTGCGATATTTGAAGTCTTTCCGGCTGACTACATAAGCAAACATTGAGGTAACAAGTACAGCAAGAAAGGTACCCACAATGGTCGCATAAACGGTGATTGCATACGATCTGGCAACCGATCGCCAGTCCGCCAGCAGAAATTCATAAGCGCCTAATGACAACATCCTGGGAATAAAGGAAAAACCATTCCTGGCTAGAGATTTTTCATCTGTAAAAGAAACGGCAATAACCAACACGATTGGTGCGAGACACAAAAAAGAATACAGAAAAAAAGAAGCATTCAAAACGATATTACTGACCGGTGATATATTGTTGCCCCGGAAATAGCTTTTCATCTTTTTAGTACTAACCACGTTGCACACCTCCAAGTGTGATTTTGTATAAGTTACGGCATTCAATTATGTTGTCGTCATGTGTATATAAGACATATGGCATATAAAAATATCCAATTTTACACTAGCGTAGTGTCTGGTTCAAATTTAACATAATGACAGGTCCAACAATTCATATTTTCAACTATAATGAACGATCATTACCGGTTTTTATTAAGCCATATATTGGCTATATATCAACCAGACAGTACATTAGTATGTTGTAACATCTAAAACGTTCACTTTCTGATTGAAAATAACAAGTACAGCCAAGGTTTCATCATACCTGTTGGTATACTTTTTATTATTACAACGTACTAGAATATTTTATTTTCCGGATCGATTTTGGATATGACCAAATTCGCAGCCATAACCAGACAGAAGCCAACAATAGATTGGTAAAAACCAGCCGCAGCCCCCAACCCGACTTCAGACTTTACAGCATTAAAAACATACACATCTATGGTTTTGGTGACATCAGACAACAGACCTGAATTCAATGGCACCTGGTAGAATAAGCCGAAATCTGAATTGAATATTCTCCCGATGGCCATAATTGTCAGAATGGTCATCAACGGTTTGAGATTAGGCAAAGTGATTCTCATGATTTGTTGGAATTTGCTTGCCCCATCAATGACTGCCGCTTCATAAAAAGAAGGATCGATACCGGCAATCGCTGCCAAATAAACCACCGTTCCATAACCTGTATTTTTCCATACATTGGTTACCACCAAAATTAATGGCCACCATTTGGTATCTTCATACCATGAAATCGGCTGATTACCGAATGATTTCAGCATTTGGTTGAACAATCCGGCTTGAGGAGATAACAATGCAAATACAAGATAACTGACAACAACAAAGGATAGAAAGTTCGGCAGAAGCATGGCGGATTGAAAAAACTTAGATTTTCGTATACTGAGTAATTCATTCAATCCGATTGCAAAGGCTACAGGAATAAGCAGCCCGAGTACGATAAAAATCAGATTGTATCCGACAGTGTTTCTGGTCATGATCCAGGCATCCGGCGACCTAAACAAGAATTCGAAGTTTTTCAGGCCGTTCCATGGACTTTTAAAAACGCCCAATGCGAAACTGATATCTTTAAAAGCCAAAACCAAACCAAACATGGGAATATAATTGTTGATAAAAACAAAGAGAACTGCAGGTGCCGCCATAATAAACAATGGTGAGTTGATTTTCAGTTCATGCAAAAAACCATTTTTTTTCGGCTTTTTCAACCTTGTCTGCACAGAAGATTCCAAACTCATTCATCAAACCCCGCATTTCTATTTTTGTTCAGTTATTTCTCATTTCTCACGTGGAATGGACAAATCATATTTCCATGCAAGCATCATCCAATAAATGTTTGAACTAAACCTATCGAAAAATCGCAACTGTTTGTCCACTTCTCTATGCTACTATGATGAGAAAAATCCAGAACTATAAAAATATAAGTTTATACTCGAAAAATTATAGATGATTCTAGTGCAAAAAGTCGATTTTCGACTTTTTCATGCAAGTTGCATTTTGCAACTTGCATGCAGCCAGCGGGGTTACCGCTGGTTGGCAGTGAAACCTTGATTGGGGGCGTTACAGCCACTCAAGGTGGCTGTAACATGCAAGATGATAAAATCATCTTGCATAATAACGCACAAATGTGCGTTATTGCACCAGAATTATAGATGATTCTGGTGTAATAACTTGAAATGTTTATTTCGTATTTTGCCTATATGACACAGGAGATTGCCCGATACATTCTTCAAAACGGGTAATAAAATAATTACTGTCATCAAAACCAACACGGTGTGCCACTTCATATACTTTCAGATCCGTTTGCTGCAGTAGCTTTTTCGCTTCGGTCATGCGTAACGTATTGATGTATTGATTGAGCGAAACGCCATTTTTCTTGCTGAATACCTGCCCAAGGTAGGCTGAGTTCATAAAAAATTTCTTTGCCAGGCTTTGCATTGTTATTTTGTCCATGTAATGAATTTGCACATGCTGCATAATTTTTTCAACAATGCTTTCATCTCCCTGTTCAGCCGATTTGTCCAGTGCAGTAATCGTTTTATTCATAATTTCAGACAAAAAAGTCATTAACTGCGCCAGACACAGGACGTCGATTAAAGGAACCCAGAGGTCGTGGAATGTTACGATTTCATCAGCAAGGCTGCCTGTCTTCAGCGCGTAGGACATCGTACGTGAAAGAAGGTTTCGAAACCCAACCCGCACAACGGAGGGGGAAATATAGTTTTGGCGGATCTCTTGTTCAACCCCTGCAATAAAATCTGAAAGCTTCTCGACCTGTCTTTCCAGAAGAATGCTTTGAAGTTTATCCGTTAGCGCTGACGTGACAAACAGCCCTTTTTGTACGCGCTTTTCGGTGCACAATCCATATACCCCGTCATCGTTCCCATAAAAAACAGCATTTTTCCTTAGTTCCAGTGATGCCAACGATTGTCTTAAGTCAGAAAAAACAGGCACGCGGTCACCGACCAGAATATCAACTTCGACCCCATTTGCGATAAACCAACTACGTATTGCATATACAAATTGTTGAATATCATGATGCCAGACAGTGAGTATACTTTCACCGACAACAATGTCCATCGAAGATTTATCATCCCTTATCACAAAGCCCTGCTGTTCACCCAGCAATAAGGAGGAAAACCGTTGAAACACATCCGTTATTTGCTGCTTCACCTGACAATTGAACGGGCTTTGTTCTTCAGTATTATGCAATTGTGGCGATAACATGGGGCGATATGCATCAATCTGTACCATATAGAGGCCGTGAAGGCTCTCTTTCTCCATCCAATGCAAATCTTCCTGCTTGTTATCAAAAGGTTGATTATATGTCATTTTGTTGAGTTTTGTTCTCGTTTCGAGCATGGCCACTTTGCGAATGGTCAGAATCCGGTTTCCGATTTCACTTAGAAGATGATGAATCTCATCTTCATCTACTGGCTTTAACAAATAGTTGGAAACCCCGAATCTTATAGCCCTGCGCGCATACTCGAAATCTGCATATCCACTGAGAATAATAAATTCAAGGTCTTTATCCCCTTCTGTTCTTAATTTTTCAATAAGTTCCAACCCGCTCATACCTGGCATGCGAATATCTGTCAAAATCAGATCCGGGCGCTGTGTTTGGTAAAAAGTATAGGCTTCCTCTCCACTTCTGGCAACAGCACAAACAGAAAACCCATACGCATCCCAATCGATTATTTTTTTAAGCCCGTCCCGGATACTTTTTTCATCATCTACAATCATCACTTTGTACATCAAATACCTTCTTTTCCCTTCTGTGCAGGGAAGATTAGTTTCATTTCAGTCATAATATTTTTTTCGCTCTGTACGGTTAGCTGAAAATCATTTCCGTAGTTCAGCATCAATCGACGAACAACATTTTTGATGCCAACACTGCTGGAGGGTTGATCCGGATTTTTGATGATGGCGCGGATATGTTCCAGCTTCTGAAGATCAAGACCGGCACCGTTGTCGCTGATACTGCAATGGATTTGATCCCCCTTATGGATAATTCTGATGCCGATTTTGCCTGGCGTGGTAATCGATTCAATGCCATGAACACAGGCATTTTCCACCAATGTCTGTAAAATCATTTTGGGAATAAGATAGTTTTTGGAGGATTCATCAACAGAAAACTCAAAACTCAGTTCATCATCAAAGCGATACTGCTGAATAAGTAAAAACTCCTGAATAAATTCAATCTCCTCACGAATTCTGATAAGGTCATTATCCCATTCCAACAGTTTTCGAAACAACTTTGACATATATTTAATGATACGCGCGGTTTCTTGTTCACCTTTCAAATAAGACTTCATACGGATCGTCTCCAGTACATTAAACATAAAGTGCGGATCCACCTGACTTTGCAGTGCGTTAAGTTCTGCCTGTTTTTTTTCAAGTTCTATGCTTGTTTCCCTTACCTTAGACTGTGAAATGTCCACAATCTGCTCTTGGATGCGTGTAGCCATTTGATTCATAACATGAATTAAGTGACCAAGTTCATCACGCACGCTTGCGGGATTATCGACAGGGTTGAAATCCCCATTTTCTATTTTTTTCATGCTGTTCTCTAGAATGCGAAGTTTCACACCCATTGCGTTCGTCAAGACAGAAATGGCTGCTATTGAAAAAGCAAACGCAAGGAGAACAACCAGGATAATACGATTGCGTGTTTGTTTAAAGGCTTTTGTGAAAAAATCTGTTGAGAAAACGCCAACAACTGTCCAACTGGGAGATGCATCAACTTCCTGGACAATGCTGAATTGATTTTTCCCGATTTGGAGTGTGGGCTGCGTCCCCGCTCTGACCTGAGGTTCAATATCCAGCGATGAAGAAGCCACAACATGACCCTTGTCATCCAGAAGAAATAAGCTCCCTTCTTTCAACGCCTCATCACGAAAAATCCGAAAAAAGACATCCGGTATAAAATTGATTTTCAGAAATTTTGTGTAATAACTATAATTCTTATTGTAATCAAGTTTTCGGATCAAGGACAGTTCCAGATTTTTACCGTTAGGGTAATCGACTTTTCCTATGCTGCTTGTCAGTCTGGTGTTATCTGTACTTTCCTGTATATCCTTCATCCAGGATAATGACTTCACATCATCATCGATATAATGAATAATGTCGTTATTGTTCAATGACCGATTGTTGGTATAGACGATCATCGAATTGATGTCCGGATTATAATTCGACACTTTATTCCATGCTATTTTAATGTAGAGTTCAAACACTTTGTTAAACTCTTCGAAATCAAGGTATGTGTGATCCAGTGCCTCATAAAATGCAGAATCTGCATAAAGCTTATCACTTAGCAAAACCGCATTTTGAATATGTTCAGATACATCAAGCGCAGCACGATGCACTCTTTGGTTGAGCATATTTCTCTGGTCATCTTCCACACTTTTCAGAAGACCGTTGTAAAAAAATCCTGTAACCAAACCAATAGGGACAAGAATGCAAACAACGTAGATAAACAAGATTTTCCATCGAATACTAATGTATCGTGGTTTTTGCTGCAGCATACAAAGCTCCCTTTTTCATAAAATTCTACGCTTAGAAGAAAAATACTTTGTATAGGTCAGATCCGAAAACATGTGCTATACCAGGGTATTTCAGTGCAATATCCCGTGCAACATGTGAATACGCTGGCGCAATAATCGTTTTGTTTTTCATTGGACCGCCCTCCGTGAAAGCGATCTTTTATCAAAACAATCATCATGACTCCGAAATCTTTCTGTACCCTGTTTCAAAATCCACAACAGAGTCCATTTTTTCACCGGCGAGGTATTTTTTCAAATTGCCCGCGCTCAGTTGAAACAGTCGTTTCTGCGTCTCTGCCAAATGATATCCGCCAGAGACGTGCGGCGTCAAGATTAGATTTTCTGCGTCCCACAAAGGATGATTGTCCGGTAAGGGTTCCGGATCTGTCACATCCAGGCCGGCACCGCCCAGCTGACCACTTGCCAATGCTTCAATCAGTGCTTCCTGATCAATCGCGGAGCCCCTGCCCACATTCAGCAGAATTGCGCCTTTTTTCATCCGTTTGAACCGGTCCGCCGAAAACAGATGGGTGGTTTCCTTTGTTTGAGGAAGGCTTAACGCAACAATATCCGCCTTCGGCAGTAAATCGTCAAGCTGTTCCATTGTGTATACCGCATCAACATAATCCGGCTTCTCCCTTGCAACACGTCGAATACCAATGGTATGACTGCCCAGGCACTTACACCTTTTGGCGAATTCTCCGCCAATGTCCCCAAGGCCGACTACCAGAACAGTGGCTCCAAACATGGACGTTATCGGACCTTCATCCTGCCACAAAGCGTTTTGCTGGTTCAACAGATACATGTGCAGCTTTTTTTGCAAGGCCATGGCCATGGCCAGCAAGTGTTCAGAAATGGCCAAGCCGTATGAACCACTGGCATTGGTTAGAATAACCCCATCTTTTAAAATACCATTTGTATATCCGCCTGTACCGGCAGAGTTCAGCTGCAGCCATTCCAGGGATTCTGCGCCTTTTAAGAATTTTGGCGGCACACTGCCAAGAATGATGTTGGCCATATGCACCTGTTCGATGCTTGCTTTGCCATTGATAGCAAAGGTAAAATCTGCATGCGGTGCGATTTTGTGTAACTGCGCCTCCTGGTCCGGACGCACCGGTAGGGTCACCAGTATTTTTTTCATATTACTCATCCATCCTTTCATAAATGTCAGTTTTTTGGTTGTCGACAGCCTCTACGCCAATGATCGCTAATTGATCATCCTTTCACAAACGTCAGTTTTTTGGTTGTCGACAGCCTCTACGCCAATGATCGCTAATTGACCATCCTTTCATAAATGTCAGTTTTTTGGTTGTCGACAGCCTCTGCGCCAATGATCGCTAATTGACCATCCTTTGTGGATACTCTGAATTTGATTGTAATCACTTCAACACCGATTCTGAAGGTCGCTGAAGTGGGTATACATATGCTGTATCTATTTTATCATAAACTGCAACTTTAACCCGACAAATCAAACTCCTTGTGCCTACGGAAATTACGAAAACAACAAAATACCATATCCATCAACCATTATGCCATTGCAAAGGAGCTGCAAATCCCATAGAATGCAAGCAGTGGCGTAATGAACCGGATGTGGTCAACCAGCCACCACAATAAACGTGGGATGTACCCTCAGGTTCTTTCTGAACTTTGGATAACTTCTGTCTGCTGATATTCACATTTTGGAAATGAAATTAAGCACATTCAAAACGTGCATGCCTGTAGCCTATCCAATGACAAGAAAGAACCTACCCCCAATGAAACAACAAGTAAAAAAGAACGAAAGCGAGGAAAAACAGATGCCAAAAATTACTTTTATGGGTGCAGGAAGCACCATATTTGCCAAAAATGTGTTGGGAGACTGCATGCAAACCCCGGCTTTGGCCGGATCCGACATTGCCTTGTTTGACATTGACCCTGTTCGCCTGGCCGAATCAGAAGCCATGCTGCAAATCATCAACAAAAACAGCGGTTCACCCATGCATATCACATCCTATACCAACCGCATTGAAGCTTTACGCGGTGCAAAATATGTGGTGAATGCCATACAGGTTGGCGGATATGATCCCTGTACCATTATCGATTTTGAAGTGCCGAAAAAATTCGGCCTGCGCCAAACCATTGCAGATACCCTCGGCATTGGCGGCATTTTCAGGGCATTGCGCACCATTCCCGTCATGCTGGACTTTGCTCAGGACATGGAAAAGGTTTGCCCGGATGCCCTGTTCATCAACTACACCAACCCCATGGCCATGCTAACCGGCGCCATGCTGCGTGCAACAAACATCAAAACGGTTGGTCTGTGTCACAGCGTTCAGGGCTGTGCCAAGGATTTGTTGAAACATTTGGATATGCCCGGCGACAATGTGCAATGGCAGATTGCCGGCATTAACCATATGGCCTGGCTGCTTTCCATTAGCAGAAACGGTGAAGATTTATACCCCGAAATCAAACGCCGCGCCGCTGCCAAAAATGCAGAAGGTTCGCACTGGGACATGGTTCGTTTTGACCTGATGAGCCATTTGGGCTATTACATTACCGAATCCAGCGAACACAATGCGGAATATAATCCTTTCTATATCAAGGAAAAATATCCTGAGCTTATTGAAAAATTTAACATTCCTTTAGACGAATACCCCCGTCGCTGCATCCATCAAATTGCAGACTGGGCAACCCGTCGCGATACCCTGGTCAAAGATGCCAGCCTGACCCATGAACGTACGCATGAATATGCCTCTTACATTATGGAAGCCATGGAAACCGATATTCCCTACCGTATTGGCGGCAATGTGCTCAACCGCGGGCTCATCGACAACCTGCCGTCGGATGCCTGTGTAGAAGTGACCTGTCTGGTCGATCGCAACGGCGTACAGCCCACCAAAGTTGGCCGTCTGCCGGTACAATGCGCTGCCATGAACATGACCAATATCAATGTGCAGCTCTTGACCATCGAGGCTGCTTTAACAAAGAAGAAAGAGCACATTTATCAAGCCGCCATGCTGGATCCACATACAGGATCAGAATTGTCTATTGATAAGATTAAAGAACTGTGTGATGCGCTGATTGAAGCCCATGGCGATTGGCTGCCGAAGTACCGCTAAACCACAGCAATCATATAACTATGATTTCACGGCAACAACTCTACATTGAATAAAACAACAGTAAACGTGTTAAAGCAACAGTAAACGTGTTAAAGCAACCCGTTTCAGACATAAAAATGGTTATATGCCATATTTTGTGTTTGAAACGGGTGAAATCATTGCCAATATCCACGTACATGGAGCATGGATGCCGCATCTCCTGCATCCATGCCGCCTGATTGGCCTGTTTTTCCATCACTTCTTCGAAGCCTTCTGCTAAATCTCCATACTTCAGTTGCCACACCAGCGCCTCATCCTTACTAAAACCTCAGTTACAGGCCAATTATGGGCCATCAGTTAGCCATCAGGGCTTGCTTTCTCATGTAAACGGCTATGGTTCTCAGATAACAAGGCGGAAAACCAACTGCGTCGGGATGTTCGCGCATGGTAGACAGGTACGAGTTCTTTGCGATACAATTCGAATGAGAAAAGCAAATTACTATCCTAATTGAACTGGGGCTACTCTCGCGTAAGTTGTAATGATAAAAACCTCTAGAAGCCATTATCTCACAAGTCTATTGGAATGCCCGGCACCAATTACAGAATCAGAAAAAAAGGAAACAAGCAGCAAGGGAGATATCAATGTCTATACAAACGCATCAGCAGACGGTGAATTTCATCTGGAGCATATGCAATTTACTCCGCGGACCCTATAAACGTAATGAATACCGGAAAGTCATTCTCCCTTTGACCATTTTACAACGCTTTGATTGTATCCTCGAATCGACCAAGGCAAAGGTTCTTGTGGAATTCGATAAGCTCAAGGGGAAATCTGAAAACATAATCAGTGCACAGCTTAAGACTGTTACCGGTGTTCTGTTCTATAACCTTTCCAAACTAACTTTCAAGAAATTGCTCGATGATCCAAATCAAATAGCGCCAAACCTGAATAGTTACATCAATGCTTTTTCACCCCATGTGCGCCAGATATTTGAAAAGCTCGAATTCGGTATCCAAGTAACCAAAATGAGCGAAAAGAATCTTCTGTTCAACGTAGTTAAAAAATTCGCGTCCGATGAAGTCGATCTTTCGCCTGCAAATATCGACAACCTGCAAATGGGTTATGTGTTCGAGGAGCTGCTCCGGATCGGCGCAGAGCAATCGAACGAAGAAGCGGGAGAGCACTTTACGCCCCGTGAAGTCATAAAATTGATGGTAAATCTGCTACTTTCGCCGGAAACCGACCTGAGAAAAAGTCACGTTGTTAAAACTATTTATGACCCGCCGTATAACACCGGAAACGACTTTGTGTACCGTGACAACTTTACCGCGAGGCGTGAGGATTTTGAAGAAGAAGCGGGTGTATTCGATGAAGATGGCGACCGCTTGTTTAAGAACACCGAAACTAACGGGCGCTTTCACTCCGACTGGTGCAGCATGATTTATCCACGCCTTGTTTTGGCGAGGAATTTGCTCGCTGACGATGGGGTTATCTTTATAAGTATTGACGACTGTGAACTGGACAGTCTTAAAAAGATATGTGATGAGGTTATTGGTGCAAATAATTACATCGGCAATATTTCACGAATGATGAAAAGTGGTGGTAACAAGGGACAATATTTTTCTCCAAACATTGAGTATATTTTGGTTTATGCAAAAAATCGTTTGAGTCTCGGATATTTTCGTGAAAATATTTCTGATGAAACTGCGTCTGTTTCTTACAATAATATTGAAACCGAGGGCGAAAAAAAAGGAGAAAAATACAGCATAAAAGGTCTTTGCCAACCTGGTTTGGGCATTCGACCAAATCAAAGATACTGGATTAAATGTCCTGACGGATCATTTGTTATTCCCCGCGGAAAGAACTTTCCTAATATTATAGCCGATGGTGAAAAAATATTACCTACAGGTGATGATACTTGTTGGAAATGGATTTATGACAGATATATTCGCGAGAAAGAAAAAGGAAATATTGTTTTTAAGCCAAGTTCATCAGCCACTGCACTTGTTGATTCAAACGGTAATGTCGCAAAATGGAATGTATTTAATAAAATATGGCTTAAAGATAGAGAAGATGCTGGTCGTGTGCCTGTAAATTTTATCTCTAAATGGGAAAATAGAATTAGCTCGCAGGAGTTGAAAGAACTTAATATTCCTTTTGATTTTGCAAAGCCAAGTCTATTGTTAAAATATCTGATTAATATTGTAGAAGGAAATGAAGATGCGATAGTCCTCGACTTCTTCTCTGGCTCTGCTACCACCGCCCACGCCGTCATGCAGTTAAATGCTGAGGATGGTGGCAAGCGCAAGTTTATTATGGTGCAATTGCCCGAAGTATGCGCCGAGGGTACAGAAGCCGCCAAAACGGGTTACGCTAATATTTGCGAAATCGGAAAGGAACGCATTCGCCTTGCGGGTGAAAAAATCAAAACCGAAGCGGGCTTGACTGCACAGAACCTCGATATCGGCTTCCGCGTACTAAAACTCGACGATACCAACATGAACGACGTGTACTACGCGGCGGGTGACTACACGCAAGATTTGGTGTTGGCGATGGAAAGCAACATCAAGTCCGACCGAACCGATTTGGATTTACTTTATGGTTGCCTTCTCGACTGGGGCTTGCCGCTCTCCATGCCACACGCCCATGAAAAGATAGACGGCTTCAACGTACACACCTACAACGACGGCGATTTGATTACCTGTTTTGAAGAACGTATCAGCGAAAAGGCTATACGCGAAATTGCCCGACGTAAGCCCCTCCGTGCCGTATTCCGCGACAGCGGTTTCACCAGTTCACCCGAAAAAATAAATGTGTTTGAAGTCTTCAAACTACTTGCACCGAACACGAATGTGAGGGTTATATAGATGAGCAAAATCTCAATTCGTTTTTTTGATGATAAAGAAGTCCGTGCCGTTTGGGACGATGAAAAATCTAAATGGTGGTTTTCCGTGCTTGATATCATCGGTGTTCTTCGTGGCACAGATGATTACGAAAAAAATCGAAATTACTGGAAATTTTTAAAATCAAAACTAAAAAAAGAAAACAGTCAGTTGGTTAGTGTCGCTAACCAACTGAAATTAACAGCCGCCGACGGAAAGAAATATCTAACAGATACATTTGACTACGACGGAATCATCGAACTTGCGAAAAATTTTCCAAGCAAACAAGCAAATCGATTTATCGAATGGTTCACATACAGCGATGAAACGATTGACGGTAAAAGCAAATCCAAGGCGTATGCCCTTTTTGACAGTTCATTGCTTAATACAATAGAAGTCGGTACAGTCAAGGGTTTGCAGCAGGTTCACGGCTATTTATTTGGTGGGCTTTATGACTTTGCAGGGCAAATCAGAACACTCAACATTGCAAAGAGCGGCTTTCAATTTGCGATGGCCCGTTTCTTGCACGAAACGCTTATAAACATTGAGAAAATGCCTGAAAGCACTTTGGATGAAATTGCAAATAAATATGTGGAGATGAATGTTGCCCATCCTTTTATGGAAGGCAACGGAAGAAGCACACGCATTTGGCTTGACTTAATTCTGAAAAAGAACCTGAAATTGTGTGTGGATTGGAGCAAAATCAATAAAAAAGATTATCTCACCGCAATGGAAAAAAGCGTGTCAGATTCCTCAATGATAAAATCATTATTACAGTTAGCTTTGACAGATAAGATAAACGACCGTGAAATGTTTATGAAAGGCGTGGATTATTCCTACTATTACGAACAGGAAATTGAAATCACTGGAGGTGACGACGAATGAAATTACAATTCAGGCATCAGCCTTTTCAAGCGGATGCTGCAAAGGCAATCTGCAATGTGTTCGCAGGACAACCCTTTCGCACTCCGACCTATATGATAGATTCCGGATTGGGGCAAATTTCTTTGTCCCAATCCCAAGATTTCACAGGTTTTGGCAACGCACCTGTCGCCATTGACGACGGTAAAATTTTGGAACATATCCGCTCCATTCAACGCCAAGGGAGCATCAAGCCGTCCGATTTACTTGACGGTCGCTTCAATCTGACCATCGAGATGGAAACAGGCGTGGGTAAAACCTACACCTATATCAAGACGATGTACGAGCTCAACAAGCAATATGGGTGGAGCAAATTCATCATTGTAGTGCCGAGCGTCGCCATCCGTGAGGGTGTATATAAATCGTTCCAAATGACGGAGGAGCATTTTAGCGAGGACTACGGGAAGAAAATCCGTTTTTTCATCTATAACTCCACGCAGTTGACCGAGATTGACCGTTTTGCATCCGACAGCGCGATTAACGTGATGATAATCAACAGCCAAGCGTTCAATGCAAGGGGCAAGGACGCTCGACGTATATATATGAAGCTTGACGAGTTCCGTTCTCGCCGCCCGATTGATATTTTGGCGAAGACGAACCCGATTCTGATAATCGATGAACCGCAATCCGTCGAGGGCGCTGCCACCAAAGAGCGTCTGAAGGATTTTGCACCCCTCGCCACGCTCCGTTATTCGGCAACGCATAAAGCCGACAGTCTGTACAATATGATTTATCGCCTTGATGCACTTGAAGCCTATAACAAGAGGCTAGTTAAAAAGATAGCAGTCAAAGGCATTTCGGTTACGGGCAGCACTGCCACCGAAGGTTATATTTATGTGCAGAGCATCAACCTTTCTAAAGGCAACCCGACCGCTACGATTGAGTTTGACATCAAAAGAGGCACAGGCGTCAGAAAAGTGGCACGAGTAGTCACCGAAGGTTACAGCCTGTTTGATAACTCCGGCGAACTTGCCGAGTACAAGGATGGATACACTGTCCTGCGGATTGATGGTAGGGATTCCTCTGTTGAATTCACCAATGGAAAGAAGCTGTTTGCCGGGGACGTTATAGGAGCGGTCAGCGAGGAGCAGTTGCGCCGTATTCAAATAAGAGAAACCATCCTCTCCCATATCGAGCGTGAACGGCAATTGTATGCCAAAGGCATCAAAGTCTTGTCGCTGTTCTTTATCGATGAGGTGGCAAAATACAAACAGTACGATGCGACCGGCAATGCACAAGGTGGCACTTACGCCGAGATTTTTGAGGAAGAATATAAGACAATTGTCGGCAGTATGCAGCTTGCCTTGACCGATACATCTGAGTACCTTGCATACCTCGACGGCATACAAGCCGAGCGGACACACGCAGGCTATTTCTCCATCGACAAGAAGAGTGGTCATATTGTTGACAGCAAGTTAGGCGATAAAAAGGAACGCACCTCCGATGACGCAGACGCCTACGACCTAATTATGAAGGATAAGGAAAGGCTGCTTGACCGCCGTGAGCCGGTGCGGTTCATCTTCTCCCACTCCGCCCTCCGTGAGGGTTGGGATAATCCGAACGTGTTTCAGATTTGCACCTTGAAGCAAAGTGGAAGTGATGTCCGCAAGCGACAGGAAGTCGGTCGCGGGCTTCGCCTTGCCGTCAATCAAGACGGCGAACGCATGGACGAAACCATCCTCTCCCGTGAGGAAGTCCACAACATCAATGTGCTGACTGTTATCGCCAACGAAAGCTACGAAAGCTTCGCCAAGGGGCTACAAAGAGAGATTGCCGAAGCGGTCGCCGACCGTCCGCTCAAAGTGGAAGCAAAGCTGTTTATAGAGAAGTTCGGCGAGGATACAGCCCTCGCCATATATGAGAGCCTGATAGAAAACGGCTATGTAAAACGCGGTGAACTGACCGAGAAATATTATGAGGATAAAAAGAATGGAACGATAGCCGTGCCGGAAGAAGCCGCTAAACGCACCGCTGATGTCGTTGCCGTGCTGGATTCCGTCTACGACCCGAACGCTAATAAGCCCGAGGATGCCCGCAAAAGCACCGTCGAGGTCACGCTTGATAAAGGCAAACTGGATAGCCGAGCGTTCCAAGAATTATGGTCGCGCATGAACCACAAGAGTTATTATGTCGTGGGCTTTGACGAAAACGAATTGGTAGAAAAGGCCGTCAAGGAATTGAATGCCAGACTGCGCGTTTCAAAGATTTACTTTAAGGTCGAGACCGGCGAACAGGTAAAGAACATTGATTCCAAAGAACAGCTTGAATCCGGCGAAGCCTTTGTCCGTAAAGACTTGGTGCGAGAGGAAGCCGCTCCATTCATGACGATGAGGGCAAGTTCCTCCGTCCGCTACGACCTTGTCGGGAAAATCGTAGCCGAAACAGGGCTGACCCGAAAAGCCGTGACAAAGATTCTGGTAGGTCTCGAAAAAGTCATATTTGACCAGTTCGGAGATAACCCCGAAGAATATATTATCCGCGCTTCCAACATTATCAACGAGCAAAAAGCTGCGGCAATTATCGAGCATATTACCTACGATAAGCTGACCGCCGCTTTTGGCACTGAAATATTCACCGAACCCAACTTGAAAAAAGGAAATCTCGGTGTAAACGCTATGGAAGCAAATCGCCATCTTTACGACTATGTTATTTACGACTCTACAAACGAGCGAAATTTTGCTTCAGCATTAGAAGCGCACAGCCAAGAAGTAGAGGTATATGTTAAGTTGCCGCGTGGGTTCTATATCAGTACCCCTGTTGGAAAGTACAACCCCGACTGGGCGATTGCATTCCATGAGGGCAAGGTGAAACACATATATTTCGTCGCCGAAACGAAGGGCGATATGTCCTCTATGGAACTCCGCAAAATTGAGGAAGCCAAAGCCCACTGCGCTCGTGAGCACTTCCGTGCTATCAGTGGTGAGAATGTTGTATATGACGTGGTAAGCAGCTACGACAAGTTATGGGAATTGGTTCAAGGATAAAAAATATAGTCTGAGGAGAGTGAAAAAATGAACGAGGCTACTATCGTATGTCCAAATTGCAAAAAGTCTTTTGAAATATCCGATGCTATCCAACATCAGATAGATGATGAGTTGCTTAAAGCGAAAACCGAGCAATCTGAGACGCTACGTAAAGAATATGACGTTCTTGCCGAAACGAAAATTGAGGACGCCGTTCAAAGTGCTATATCCGAGGCAAAGCAAGCGACTGAGCTTCAGCTTGCAAAGGAACGCCAAACCGCTAAACTCGAATTGGAAAAAGCAAAGCAAACTACGGAACTCGAAACTGAATTACTTCGCAGTCAAGCCGAAAGTTCGAAAGAAAGTGAGAAGCAACTGCGCGAGCAGACACAATATATATCTGTCGTTGACAATCAACTTACTGTTTTGCCTAGAAACTCTTTTACTTTCATTATATTTTCATAGCTCGGTGCTGTACCTTTTATGTAATTCGAAAGGAAAATCTCACTTTTCTTTATATCATTTCTTTTGATTTCTTCGGAAAACTTCAATATTTTGGAAACATAATTCTTATTTCTAGTTAAAACGTAAATATTATCTTTCCTTTCAATTGAGTCAAGTATTTCGGAATAATGGGTAGAAAAAATTAAAGTCGCTCCTTGTTTATTGGTTTCTTTATCTGCAAAAAAACCAATGATTGTTTGAACTAATTTTTTATGCATATGGTTTTCAATTTCATCAACGATGAGATATCCTCCATTTTGAAGTATTTGACTTGCCAAAAATAAAAGATTCCCTCCTTTTATTGTACCTGACGAAAGATAATTATCTCCTGAAATTGTTTCAAGTTCGCATTGTGCTATATCTTCAGTAGATTTAAAAGAAATCTGTAATTTATTATTTTTCATTTCTATACTTTCAATGCTATCATCAAATAAATTGATGTACTCCATTTGAGCCTTGCCAGTTACACTATAGATATTGAAATTCGTTTCAGTCAACATATCAATATGGTGCACGCTGTTTTTTTTAGTTATCGCCGCAATAATACTGTCTTGATCTTTTAGGGTTGAATACTCAATACCAGCGAAATCACTTCGACGCATTTGAATATGCCCCTCATCAAAGTTAAATATCATATTCTTATTTTTTACTTCTGATTTTTGCTTCCGATATATTGTTTCAACTAAGAAAAAGAACTTCTTTTTTTCAATTTCAATCAAATTTTCGCTTCTGGATATTCCAATAGTTGACTCTAGCCGATAAAAAAAGTCATTGTTGAAAAAATCAACACTCATTTTAGTCTCATTTTCAAGAATTCCTTCAAGAAACCCAATATTGTCAAGTGATTTATTCTCCAGAACTATATCCATGGCCATTTTTATCAACTTAAGTGCTGTTGATTTGCCTGACGCATTTGCACCAACAATACTGATAATATTTTGTGCATATAATCGACTGTAAATGGTACTCACATAATCAGTATTTACAACCCGGTCTTGAGCTGTAAAATCAATTACAAATCCTTCTGAAAAAATACGAATGTTTTCAAATGCTATTCTCAGTATTTTCATATTTATAATCATCCTCCCGCTACACTCAATCACAAAAAATTAAGAAAGATATTTCTTTCAGTTTTAGTTATTTTAGTTGTTGTTTAGTTTTATAATCATTATATCACCTATACATCAAATGTAAACGTGTTTTGCGTTTATATTTGCAATTAAGATACATAACCGAATGAGATTCCTTGAAGTGTTGCATGCAGAGCACCCTTTCACAAATCCGCGCAATCAATCAATCCTTCTGAGGACCACTGTGCAAACATGAGGAAGTTCCTTCCAGCCATTTCATGAAAATCAAACCTGCCAACAGCAGTCCTGCGCCAATGCGCTGCCAAAACAGAAAAGGTTCCTTTAAAAACACCCATCCAATCAAAACAACAAAGAGGGGTTCTGCCATATTGATGGTTGCCGTATTTGCAGCACCCAGTCGTTTGAGTGCCATAAAAAACAGCTGCATGCCGACAACATTGGATATCAGTACAATGAACAAAATGGCCTCAAAGCTTTCTTTTGGCATCTGAAAGGAAAAAGTGCCGCTTGCGATAGCCACACCCGTCATGGAGACGGCATTTGAGAAAGATACAATTGAATTGGTCACAAGCGGGTGAAAATCTGCTGTAAACTGCTCAATAAGGGTAAGGTATATGGCATACGACAACGCTGCCGCAAAGGCACAAAAAATGCCGCTCAGATTCATGGTATGCCAGCCTGTGCCCAATAATAATGAAATGCCCCCAATGCAAACAGCCATACCCGCCCATATGGCAAGGCTGTATTTTTTCCCGCGGAAAACACCAATCAGGTGAACCATCAATGGAAATGTAAAAAGAATTAAGGCAGAAAGCGATGTTGGAATGAGGGACAAGGAATAAAAATACAAACATGCTTCCAGGGCAAGAAAAATGCCCGATGCAAGCATGAGCTGGAGCAAAGCCTTCGCAGGCACATGCAGATGTCTAGACTTTGCCACTGCAAAAGGAGCTAAAATGATGGTCGTGATGATATAACGAATGGATAAAAGCATAAATACGGAAACACCGGCTTCCTGAACCTTTTTTACAAAAGTTGGAATCAGCGAAAAGCATAAAGCGGCGGCCAAAGCATAAAAAACCCCTTTATAATTCAAAAGATTCCCACCATTTCAACCTTATCACCGTTTACGAAATTTCAAAACGCAAAAAACCATTCGGAGTTCATTTTTGTCGACGATCCACTATCCTATTGTTTCGTGATAATAACGGCACGAGAGGTCCATCTTACAGCGCCATCCACGTCCTTTGTGTTTATTGCTTGCAACTGAACGCAACTAAAAAAGAGGTTAAGGCATTCTTTTAAAGAACCGCCAATTCAGTCCTATTTGAACTGAATTGGCGGTATGGAGAATGTAATTGGTTTTTTGGCTCTATTTCGCAGGCGAAAAAAAGAGCTGCTTCAAAACTGCATTACGGATTTGCCGTTAGATACAATTGATACATTTCTTTCTTGATGTCATCATATCCAACAGCTCTTGCTTCTGCAAGCATTTGTGCTTGCATTGTTTTTACATCTTCCTCATTTTTTGCATTGATGATAATGCGCACTTCCCACTTATTGAGCAGATCACGCAATGCCGGCCCTCTGTCTTCGCACACAGGTCCAAAGGGCTGCAAAAGCATAGCTTCAAAATTCGTGTCCATGGTCATTTCAGTATTCAACAGGTTGTCGATAGCCTTATACATATCATCTGCCATGTTCAGTCCCATCTCATTGACGGATGTATACTTGACGCAAGCACGGAGTCCACATGAATGGAATCCCCAGCCGCCACCCTTCTTCCAGTTCCATGTATAGTCCTCGGCATCCCACTTCTTCTGGAGTTCCTGGTCGAAGACCACTTTCCCGTTGTCGTCATAATACCAGACATTTTTTTCTTTGGTTTTATCCGGTGCGCCATAGTTAATGATTTGTACACCCTGCAGGGTATACTGCCAGTTGATGAATTTAGCCAGACGTTCTTTGTCGGGAATGTTATTACTAAATAAGAAGTACCAATTCCCCAAAACGGAGAAGGTATGGGTTTTGCTGTTGCCTTCGTAGTTTTTGATCATCTTAATGGGGTAATACGGTTTTGTTACTTCTCCGGACAATACTGTGTTCGCAGCGGTCGCATCACCTGATCCACCCCAGAAGAAACCGTATACGCCAGACTTCGCTCGCTCATTATATTGATCTCTGGTTAATGTGAATACATCCTGATCCAGCAGTTTTTCACGATACAGTTTATTGAAAAATTGCAGGTATTCTACATACGCAGGATGGTCGTAAACGGTATCAATCATTTGTGTTGCATCGTTTTTTTCAAGCATTTGATAACCGGTTCCCGGGGCAAACATTTGTACAAAATGTGATGATCCGGATGGATACCCTTCATTGGAGTAAGCATCGGCACCAAATCCACTATTGCCCATTGGTATTACTTTTTTCCCGTTGAACGTTAGTTTACTGAATGCCTTCAGTGCATTGTAAAGTTCGTCTACATTTTTCGGTGCTTCCAGACCGGCCTCGCTTAAAAAATCCATATTTAGCATCGGTCCATCCTGCGGGTATAAATAAGACTGCAGATCATTTGTCGGTATGGTGTTGCTTGGAAAAACAATGAGTTTTCCATCTTTGTCCCGGTATTTATCCAGAACCTGCATGCCGATGTTGTCAATCGTATCCGGTGCATAATTCAGAAGGACTTCAGACAGGTCTGTAAAGCTCCCGAAAGCGGCTACATCGCGGAAAAGCGGCAGATTAAAGCCCAGCACCATATCCGGCGGATCGTTTGCAGCCACCCTTGATCGCAATACATCGCCAAATTTGCCGGTCATGTCGACTGTAAGTCCGGTCATGTCAATTTTGAAGTTGTCCAGGATATACTGTGCTGTTGCATCTGTCGGGTCGACTTCGGATCCCCAAAGGTCGGCGAGGCAATTAATGGTCATCACATCATCATAAGCCTTGAGTTCGCTTTCTACATCGTATCCCACAGGACGGGGCAGTTGTTCTGCAGGGGATGCTTCCGTAGTAGAACTTTCCGTTGCGGCAGAAGCTGATTCTTTTGCGGCCTCTGTTGATGCAGCTGCCGAAGAAGCTGCTGTGCTCTCTGTTGCAGGCTTTGCTGTGCATCCAACCATTGTTATCAATAGCATGATAGTCAGCAAGGTGTACAAAACGCTTTTCTTTTTCATGACAATTCCCTCCTCTTTATTGGTTCCGGCAGTTTTACCGGTTACCTTCATCACAGGACAGACCGTATCATTTTGTTTAGTGCTCAGCTGTGGACAAAGATGCTTCCAGATACGTCGTTCAGGGCTCCGCTATTCTTTGACTGAACCCAAAGTAATCCCTTGAACAAAATATTTTTGTACAAAGGGATAGACCACTAAAATGGGAACAATGCTGGCAATGATGGCTGCATTTTTGATCGATTCGCCATTGGCACGTAAACGAATCCCTCGTGCCGATATTTTGGCCAGGGCGGTAGCGTTGCTTGCTCCGTTCACAATCTGTAAAAGGATGGTTTGAATGGGCAGAAGGTCTTTTTTGGTAACTAAAAAGGAAGCATATATGAAATCATTCCAGAACCAAACAGACCAGAAAAGTGCCATCGTTGCCAAAATGGGCATGGAAATGGGGATAATAATTTTCATATACACTTTCAGGTCATTGGCACCATCAATTCTCGCCGACTCTTCCAGACTCGCCGGTATATTGAAAAAGTAATTGCGAATGAGGATAATGCCAAACGGGTCATATGCAAAGGGAATAATCAGTCCCCAAAAATTGTTTACCAGACCCATGGAACGAACAATCAGGAAAAACGGTATCATGCCTGCCGAGATGAACATAGAAACCACAATCATCATATTAAAAAATCTTGAACCTTTAAAATGCCTGCGTGATAAAACATAAGCACCCAAAGAGCAAACCAGCAAAGTTAGAGAAACACCGATGACAACGCGCAAAACAGAAATGCGGAACCCATTAATCAGTTGTGCATTCATCACAACCGCCTTGTAACTGTCCAATGACAGTTTGCCGGGCAATAGATAAATGTTTGCCGTTGACGTGTTTGACGTATCGGTTAGTGAAATAATAAAAATATACCACATGGGATATAGTGTCGACAGCATGAATAAGAACATCCCCGCAGTATTGAAAAATTCAAAAACCTTTTCACCTGTCGATTTTCTCATCAATACACCCCCCGCTCACCAATACGTCTTGCAATGTTATTGACAAGTACTAGAAGCGTGACGCTAATGACCGTTTTTATGAGGCCTGCTGCTGCTGCCACGGAGTACTGGGCACCTCCTAAACCGATGCGCAACACATAGGTATCGATGACTTCTGTGATGTCACGAACCGGCAGGGTGCCCAACACCCACATTTGTTCCACATTGGACCCGACAATAGAAGGGATGGCCAGAATCAGCAAAATGATAATGGTGCTTTTTATCCCCGGCAAGGTAATGTTCAGCATTTGTTTCCAGCGGTTCGCACCATCTACTTTCGCTGCCTCATATAAAGTAGGATCTATGGCCGTAAGGGCTGCCAAATAAATAATGGCACTCCAGCCGGTTTCCTTCCAAACATCGGTGAAAATGGCCAAAGGCCACATAAACCACGAAGCGACCACAAAGTTGATGCGTTCGAACCCGAGCTGTTGAATCAACAAATTCACAACACCATCTTCCGAAGAAAGCATCTTTTTAAAAATTCCGATAACAATAACCCAGGAAACAAAATGCGGTAGATAGGAAACCGTTTGAACCAGTTTTTTATATGTGCCCATTCTGAATTCGTTTAGCAGGAGAGCAAAGATGATGGGTATCGGAAAGGAAATCAGCAATTTTAATGAACTGAGCCCCAAGGTGTTGCGAACAACGTTTTTAATCATCGGATCTTGCAAAAAGCGTTCAAAGTTTTTCAGTCCGATAAAATTGCTGTGAAAAAACCCTTTGGCAATTTCATACTTTTGAAAAGCCACCACAATGCCAAACATCGGCAAATAGGAAAACAGGAGCAAAAGTACCACACACGGCATCAACATCAACCACAACATCCATTGTTCTTTTGCAATTTTGAAGAACTTTTGGCGTTTTGTCATTTTCACAACCAACCTCTCGATAATCATTGAAATAGAGACTATTTTGTATCCGCATTGGTGTCTCCTGGTAATGATGCAGGTGCTGACAAAGATGACTGGATGTTACCATGAAATCTTCCTTATTCGGGTTTGCATTTCCTTCCCATTTCTATATACTTTGCAATTCTGGCCACAGATGTTTTTGGCGTTAACGGGCTGCCTGTGGATGTGATATATTTCCCGGTCAGTTTGCCATAAGAAGCCTGCTCTTGAATCAAAGCCTCAAGTGCCTCATCTGTTAAGCATTCTACATCCGAATATGGATTCAGATTACCTGCCAGGCAAAGTCTGCCATTGATTTGTTTGGATATGGCTTTATAGTCGTTCACAAACCCCTTCATAGCCGCTTCCATTACCAGAACATCGGCACCGGAACTGACAATTTGCTCCACCCGGTCTTCAATGCCACCAAAATAGACCAAAACGGCTTTTTTACCCAGGCGTTTAATTTCTTTGACTTGTTCGGTTAAAAATGGCAAGGAAAACTTCTCATACATTTCCAATGAAATCATATCCGTTGTGGCCGTCGCATCATCAATGTAAATGGCGTCACCCCCAGCCATGGACAAAGCACGAATGGTTTCCATGTTTTTTTCCTGAATACGCTGACTCATTTCCATCACAAGCTCAGGCTCTTCCCGTAGCATGCAATAAAAGTTTTCCATGCCGACATAATAGGTGCAGGAAAAGAAGGTATTCACCACGCCGCCGGACCAAATAAACTTGTCTTTAAAGGCATCTTTACTGGCCATAATATAGTCATTGTGTCCATCTGCGACCAGTTGTTCCGCTTTTTCGACTTTAATATGCACCTTGATATCCCCGGTATCGAAAATATAACGGGTTTCATTTTCACCGCCACCACTGCCGGACTCATGAATGGTGTTCGGAACAGGTTTGAGGGTGTCATTGCGTTTGTCTTTATAGTAGAATTTCCCTTCTTTTTGAATGATTGAGACATTTTCACGTTCCTGGACAGAAGGTGCAAACCATGGCTGAAAATGATCAAAAGGCATGGCCGCATCGAACTGCTGATAGCGCTTTACCTGCTCGTCTGGATCAGAGAGCAGCCATTCATAATATTTCCAAACAGGTTCCCCGGTTACTTCAACCCAGTGATCGGCATTGGATAACATGGAATACGGTGCAATCACCGGAAACCGGTCTGCTTTTTCCCCCGCAATAGCCGCATAGAATATTTCTTTTGAGGTCATATAAACACCCTGTCCTTTCTACAATAAGTTATGAATTTCTTTATCACACTGAAGCCGTCCCTGCATAGAAACAAAGCTGAACCAAGATGTCTTTTCCCGGGAATCCTTCTTGTTGTCCAAAGACATAAGAAGGATTCCCTCTTTACCTGAACAAACACTTTATTCTAAAATCAAAACACGAACATCCAAAGCATCCAACGTAATTTCTACAAAATCTTTTTCCTGAGAAACAGGTTCCCCGAGTAAGTCAACAGCCATTTTCCCATTGAGCAGCTTTATCTGTTCTGTAACAGTCATATTCTCCGGGTTTGTGACAAACCATGCCTCTTTCGTTCCTTCTGCACGTTTTTTGACCAGGAGCTTGCCGGAATGGATTGGTTGAACACTGCACATTTCAAGCATTTTTATGACTGTACGCGGTGTGTCTTCTTCTTTGTATGCTGTTCCGGATGGGCCAATATAAGTTCCGATGAGCCAGGCAAAACCCTTCCCATAGGGCACACGAACACCCCCGGCTTCGCTGCCTATACGGAAAAGCACATGGTCTTCCGATGCAGCTGTCAATGTTTGAAGGTACATATTGGCTCTGAGCTTATACCCGGACAGTGCATGATCGCCTACCAGGAAGCATGCATCCGCAAATTCTCCCCAGGTCCGTTCATTCGGGCTCCAACGGTCGGTTTCAGAAGGTTCACGCACCAATTGAAAACTTTTTTGGCTTACTTGAAGCATTTCACGCAAAATCGGGTTTATTTCCCCGCGAACCGCAAAAGCAGATTCATTGAGGCGACCCGGTGCCGCTTCCAAGAGTAAATTTCCACCTTGCTTTGTATATGCTTCAAGCATATGGGCCACTTTGTCGGACATCGCAAGAGGCAGCGGTACGATGATTGCTTTGTATGCCTGCATTTCTTCTTCTAAAATATGCCCGGCTTCAATGAAATCGCATGCAATGCTGTTATCCCAAAGCAATTTGTACCAGCCGCGAACATCATACATAAGATCTTCCTGTGCGCAGGCGAGAGATCCCATCTGCTGGAATTTCCACTCATCCAGCAGAATGCCGACTTCTGCCTTAGGCACATTGTTGTTGTTGAAAAGACTTGAATGTTTTTGTACCGCTTTTCCGATACGTGCCGCTTCTTCAAAGCGTTCTGTTGAATCTCCTTCACTGTCCAACAGTGCAAATCCGTTTGTTTCAGGTGCCATAATCTCTGCGCGTGTGATCCAGAAGGAAATGGCTGTTGCACCGGAGCCCAAAGTTGTCAGCATCCATCGCCGCATGTCGGCTGCATCCGGTGTTCTGCCTTTATGGAATTCTGTGCTCACAGGGCCACCCTGAAATTCAGCAGCCCAGACAGGTGCACCGGGTTTATTGGCGTTTCTGGTATGATCCATACGGTAGGACAGACCTTCCCACATTTCCGTCAGCAAGGCATCCTGCCGTTGGATGCGTTTCGATTGCTTATGGTCATCCCATGGATGCCCGCTGCCCCATGCCGGGTAAAAGGAACTTCCTAAAAAATCCTGTGTTCTGGCATAGGTCCAATCGGTTCCGGCCGCATAAGCAGGGCCGCCTTTATGTGCAAAAACAGGGCGATGGAAAGGATCGGCTGCCTTAATGGCATTGCATCTTTCCGTCAAAACGTTAGCAATTTGAACATTATCCATAAAATAGGTATAGTAATATTCCTGCGGAACACAGCCTCTTCTGCGGGACCTTTCAGGACGAATATCATCAAAGCTTACATAGCGTACATTCCAATGCGTGTTCAAGGCCTGAATATCATTACCATACAGACTGCGCAACCAACTGCAATAAGCCATCAATGTATTGCTGCAGTAGCAGACGTGATCACCAATAAGCATTTCCGGCCAGTAGCCAATTTCCTGCCAGGTATTCCAAACCACAATATTTTCATGCTGTCCGAGGCTTTTCACCAGTGCACCTATGAAACGCAGTTGGTCTGCCATAGCGCCGGGATGGTCATAACAGGGCCCGGGTTTACCGTCGCATGGTAACGTAGATTGCGCCTGATACGCAACAGGCAATCCTAGTCTCGACACCATACGAGCCTCCGGGTGTTTTTCCCAAAGCCAATTGGGTGCCTGCTCACAGGTTAAACCCAAATAAATGCCCATACCCAGTTTATCTGCATATGATATAAGTTCATCATATCGTGAAAAATCATATTTCCCTTCAGAAGGTTCGTCCAGCATCCAGTTTTCTTGCAATTTAATGAGATTAAACCCTTCTCTTTTCAGCAGTTCCATGTCATGTTTCATTTCAGACATGGCAGGCATTGGCTCTCGACAAAGGTGTGTGCCCAGCGGAAATACTTTTGAAAAATCAGATACATTCATTTTTATCCTCCTCTTTGTTCTGCCAAAAGTTTTGACATCATGAGATTGGTAAACCTGGGTAGTCCTTCTGCCATAAGCACTTCACCGTGAAAAAAACCAGCCAGCGTATGATGGGGAACTGAAATTTCTTCGGTTAACAAGGTTTGCAGACCTGAACAGCCAAAAATAAGACTATATAATTCCACTTGAGACGACCAACAAAAGGCTTTGATTTTTTCAGTTACTATTTTGTCACTTATAACACCAATCGCGAGTTTTCCGTTACCTGGGAGGTTTGCACCAAGCTTCAATGCAAACGCACCTTCAGGAGATGCATGCATGTTCCAGCCGCCGGGTGTGGAAAAAGCAAGGTTTTCAAAACTTTCCTCGCGTAACGATAAGGTTTTCTTTTTGGCACTGTACCAATCTTGTGCTGAGATGTCGCAAGCCTTGTCTTCATCCCGAATGGCCAAAAGAATGCGCTCCCCGCCTGCACGGAATGAAACGGTTTCTCCACTTGGTTCATGGATATTCTCCCAAACATGATGAAACACATACCGGGAATCATGAATCAACAACACGGCAACATCTTCTGCCGGCGGAATGATTTGACCATATCCTGTCTCAGAATCTACTGCCGCGCCACCACCAACAACGGGCACACCGCTGATATAGGGTGTCATGGCACGAAGAAATGCCTCCGCTCCCAAGCCACGGGAAAAGAATACCAGTACCGCATGTGGAGCAAAACCACTGTCAGTCAATTTTTCCAGGTCTTTTAAAACCTGCGCATACGTGCCGGAAAGCACCTCTCCATACGGAGAGATACCCCAGTTGCACATGCCCAATCTATTGGCATTGCTTTCTTCAGAATTTGCACACGAAACGCCGGACACACAGCAGCCAAAGACACCTTCTGTGTCTGTCGGTGCAGCTCCTTTTTGAAAAAAGGTGATTTGCCATTGCCTCATCTGCATGAATCCTTCCAAAGATTATTTATATTTTAGCAGCCAGCCAGCAAGTCGGAGTACAACTCTTAAGTAGTGCAATTTCTTCTCAGCTACTATGGGCTGCTGCCGTTTGACTGTTTACCGGCCGTGACGTGCACTCCCGCTTCAGCCTGCCGGTATGCGGCGCCTCAAAGCAGCCAGCCTGACGGCTCGAGAAAATGCTGTTTAAGACTTCCAGCGGAATTGAACTATTTCACAAAAGCCCCCATCCGGAGAAATCAGTTCAAATGCACCAAACACAGCCGGAAGTATGGCACTTTGGAAGCATTCAATCTCTGTTTTCAGTTCCGGGTCTGCTTTGCTTTGGATAATGGCACGGTTCCCTATCGTCAGTGTCAAAATCTTCACCTGTCCGTCTGTGTTGCCCTCCGCTTTGGTGGCATAGTGAAAGCGTTCAATTTCAAAAGGCATTTCTGGTACGGAAGAATAGCGGTCAAACTTATAATCTTTCGTCCATTTTTCAACCTTTGCCTTGGATAAAAGATGGTTTTTCACCCAATCCGTCCTGCGCCATTTCTCATTATCGAACGAGTGTTCCATGTGCATTTTTACGGGTTTTCCGGTCATCGTTTTGCTTGTATCATCCCAGGAATTCCGAGCAAAGTCATAGGAGAAAAAGCTGTATTCTGTGGCTGCAACAGATGGGCAGGTATCCATCTCCAGAACCATCTGATTACCGCCATGGGCATGAACCGTTCCCGGTGGAATGAGATACAAGTCACCAACATTGCTATCCCAAACGTGTATATATTTTTCCCAATCCTTTATCTCTTTCAGGTTGTCAGAGGTCCGGCAGATATTCTCCCATTCTTCCAAATCAACGTCGTCTTCATAACCCATTATTGAACAGGCTCCTTCATAGGCTTCACAAATATAATACGTTTCATACCTGCCCAAAGGTTCATTAAAGTGTTTTTTGACATAAGATGTGGAGGGGTGATTGTGTATCGGCATGGCCGTCCGCTCAATCGGTGTTTTCTCGGGAAAATATCCGTCATCCAACCAGACATCCAGCGGAAACAGTCCGGGGTAAGTCTTGGTCAGATATTCCCCTAAAAAAACCTTTTGATACTGCATCAGGTTAAGCATGGGCATTTCAAGCTGCTTTCCTTCACCCAGAACCACCATCATGCCAAGCTCCGGCCCGGCCAGTTCGTTCCATGCATTACATTCCAAACCCGGCACATCAAACAGGTCTTTATACCGGTATGCCCCCCAGGGTCCGGGCTGGTAAATCTTGATTTCCTTGATGGGATATTTTAAAAGTGTTGTGATGATTTCGTCATAAGCGTCTCTCGGAACCAATTTCAACTGATCCGGGGAAATGGCTTCCACCCAAAAGTCCATTCTTTCGTAAAGGTTTTCCTTTTGACGATCCAACATATAATAATCATTGTAATAATACTCTTTCCAAAAATAGTTCGGATTCGGTTTATCAGAACCCAATGGAACCAAAGCACCTTCCCACATTTGCCATAAAATAGGTTGGCGCGTTTTATCAAAATAAACGATCATATCCAAAACCGGTAGCATTTCCTCAGCCGCACTGCCGCAGCCGTACAAAAGAACAGATTTTGTCTGTGGACCTTTCAACTCCTGTACCAGCTTTGTTACAGCCTCTGTATTGAACAAATCTCCGATTTTCCCGGTTTCGTTGACAAAGCCGAATCCTGGGTCATCTGTGATAAAGGGCTTTTTATAAGCGGCAATTGCCTCCGCTGTTTGATAAAAGGTATGAAAAGATATGACCGAGCCAATCTGTTCACTTCTGTCCTGCGCTGAAATCTTTTCGATAATGGTTTTCCAATCAACCCCGTACCAGCCGTCAAAAGCAATGACAGGCGCACGCCCCAGCATGTCGGCTTTTTCCTTTATCGCAGACAACAAAGCTTCCAACGTTTCCTTTGTCCCGCAAAGTACACTGGTCAGGCATGTTGCACTAACAGATATCTTATTTTCCGCATTTCTGCGATCCTCATACAATGGCATTTTTATGCCCTCCTTTACAGAAATCAGCAGTTACTAAAACGCTTTAGTATTATTATATCTATCATAAAGCGCTCTGTCAACGGTAAATTTTACGAAAATAGCAATTAAATTGCAATTATTGATAAAGTATTTTATGATTACATCCCCAAAAATCACTAAATGACTTTTGGGTGCAAATTATCTGGCAATAACTTGCAAAAATGTTCGCAGAGTGTTGGGTAATCATATTGATTTGTTCCAGATTGCAACTTTATTGTAATTCCCCACAAGAAAACTTGTGAAAAAAAGTCGCGAAACGACTTTCTGGGTTACAATCATGATTCCGATGTAAGAATCCGATAATAGTCTAA
The DNA here is from genome assembly GCA_038249175.1 of Acetivibrionales bacterium. Taxonomy (GTDB): domain Bacteria; phylum Bacillota; class Clostridia; order DSM-8532; family DSM-8532; genus JAEWSN01. The sequence goes on along the minus strand of JBBRWP010000006.1, from coordinate 3,604 downwards.
TTTGATGCCAAATCGCGGTCTTGCAGTGCGGTGCTCCGCATGCACTGTAAGACCGCGATTTTGGCCTGAAATTGGGCATTTTCAATCGATTTGAACTCCTTCGGAGTCGAAATCGGGGTTATTACACTGGAATCAATCATATGATAGGATGTTTACGAAAACATAACCCGCACTGTCTCTACCGTATCGGGTGATAATTGAAGCAATATGCACTGTCCTTGAATCTGCAATGGTGAAGCATTTTCCTCTGCTATCGTTGTTAAATAGGCGGATAAAGGGGTCTGCCCCAAAAAATGCAGTAGTCCCTCCTGCGCTTTGTCATCCATATTCCACAAACGTACAATATATCCATTTTCATCCTCTGCCATTTTCCAATTCAAAACAAGGATGTGAGGATTGTCTATTGAAAGAAAACTGCCACTGCCTGGCAAACCATTTTCTTTAACACGGTCAGTGAGTATGCTTGAAAATGGCATCGCCGACGACCAGCCAAATTGGGCGGCCTGTGCATCAGAAACGTCTGTTGCCGAGGTTGTTATGACATAACGGAAAAGGCTGATGCCCGGCTGCGTCACATAGAAATTGGTTCCGAAATTGTTGTTAAAAAGTTGTGAATAAATTGCCCCGGTATTCAGTGCGTCTTCGTTTTGTGGACTGTGGAATGTTTCATCGTGTACAATGCCCCGATGCGCCGGCGAAACATAGCCCGGCCAGAGTTTTGAAAAACCGGTAATTGGTGCGTCCAGGCTGCTCCAAAGAATATGGAAGGTTTCATCTTGTACCTTCACCCAGTTTTGTACCGATAATGTATCGGAAAAACCGCCGGGCAGAAAATCGGTGACCGGCCTTTCCACAGATAAGCCGCTTTCATAACGAAACTGCGGTTTTTTTGCGAAAAAAGGAAAAGCGATGTGGGCATTGGTCATTGGTGTTGCATCTTTGAGTATCTTCACATTCAAAAATATTTTTTTCAGACCATGGACCAAAAGCACCTCTTTGGTAATGATGGGGTGTGCCGGCGCCTGACTTGTGAATGATAGCGATGAAAATACAGTGTTTTGAGACCGTTTGACATCTTGATAAACATCCAAAGAACAAGCCAAGTCAGCACCCTGTCGGACCACCATCTGAAAAAAGCCATGTTCTGCATCCGGCTGCACAAGTTCGCGCTGTGCTTCTACATCCCAAACACTTTCAATCCCTTGTGCCAAAGAAGCCGTGATGCGGTAAAAAGCATTTTCTATGCAAAAAGACAGAGAATTTTTGGTGGTTGCCGTATTACACTGGTTATGTCCATTTTCCTGCATGCCAATTTCCTGAACCCGTTCTTTCTTGCCAGCACCTGAAGAACTGCCCGAATTATCTGTATCACTACCCGTTTCATGGGATTGGCACACATCACTGGATGTAGTTGCAATTTCTTCCAGCTGATATGTCTGCCAGCCAAGTGCCGGAATATCCCTGGCGAAGAAACAAAGATCTTTTTTAATACCATGCGGCATTTCAAACATACCATACCTTCTGGTGCCATTCCCCAAACCCAGACGATCCTCTGAATACGGAACCGGCGTCATAGGGTCTTCAAACATCTTAATTTCAAAAGGAATGATTGTATTGTTCTCTAAAGACCGCAAATGAAAATGACCGTTAAGTATTTCTTCCGATAAATTCAAATGAAAACGGTGCCCAAGTACATATCCTTTCAAGTAGCCATAAGGTTCCGTGTTTTTTTCTGCCGGTGTCCAGGCCATTTCACTGCCGCTGTTGTCCAATTCACGCATTACCGCACACACCAAACCACTGGCCATTGCCGGTGCTGTGTTGAATACAACCAGGTGCGGATGCGAAGACAATTGCATACTGTCAGCAATGCGAGCCATCGCTTTGTTTAATACGCCATGCACGATGGCCTGAGCACGGTAGGCGTGCAGTCCCTTCTCCATGCGGGATGCCTGCATGGCCGGTCCGGCTGGAAAATGAAAACCCCAGGCATGCTCATCATGCCACAGATTCTCTTCGGCAGCTTCCTGCAGACGCTGCTTTGGATACGCTAAGTCGGTATGCAACGCTGCAGCGGATGACAGTTTTTCGGCAGCGATAAGCATGGCTTCAGCATTCCGGTTTACCGCAGTGGCAACGGCGGTGGATGTTGCGCCGCTCGGGTAATCCTGACCCGGAATCTCACCGCGCCAAACCGGTAATTCCGACAGGTCTTCTTGAAAAATATCTTCCGCAAATGCGGCATTTGTACTGCATATGAATCGTGGAAAAGCCCATTCTTCCTGCCACTTTTTAATATTGTCCGCGTAAGTACGGATATACGGTGCATTGTCACGTGCACCACCACCTACCGGCCAACGCAGCACAGACCATGGGTACCCTTGTTCCTGTATTTGTGTCAGGTATTCCGGAATGTCCGCTACCTGCCCATGATTTGGACCGCCACAACCTGTATTGTTACACCAAAACAGCAGTTTTTTTGCGTTCGGCGCCTCCCACCAAAAAGCACCGGGGCCTTTGCGGCCAAAAATTTTCTCCTGATCCCAAAATGACGCCATTTTTTTGTTTTTATCCCAGGAGTAATATAACGGAATACCAGGCGCAAAGAGTTTAACACCGGCATCTGTTAAAACACGGGACATGCCCCAGGCAATGCCTGTAATATCGTTGTGTTCGGCTGATACAATGGGTACATGATACTTCCGCTTCAAGGCAAACGCATGATAAACGGATCGTGCCATGGCCTCATGCCCCATCAGCTCTGAGGTCATGTTTCCAAAAAGCGCTGTTATTTCTACCCGACCTTCCTGCATCAGCGCTATCATTTTATCTGTTCGTTCCCTGGGCATATGCTTCAAAAAAGTATCAATCGACCATGCCTGTTCTATAACGATGCGAAATTTGGCATCATCCGGATAGTCGGCCGTACTTTCTGCGTGATCGATAGCTTCATCCAACCACCGGCAATGGTCTTCAATGGCAAAAGAAGGAAGGTCTGTATAGCCGGGATCGTGGTGTGAAAGCTGCACCACATGAACCACCCATTTCCGCTGCGGTTTTAACACAAATGGCCATGACAGGTTTTCGCCGTTCTTAAAGACAATGTTAAGCTCTGCATCAAATACCTCAGAGATTTCCGGGATAAAAACATCGTAAAAATGCCGCCCGGTAAGGATGTCAAGTTCCGTTTGCTTTAGTACTTCATCTGGGCGCGCCTTCAGTGTAATGCTGTCAAGTTCCGTTTGCTTTAGCACTTCTTCTGGATGCGCCTTCAGTGTAATGCTGTCAAGTTCCGTTTGCTTTAGCACTTCATCTGGGCGCGCCTTCAGTGTAATGCTGTAAACTCCGGTTTCAGGTGCTCCATCATTTTCTATGGTCACTTGTACCCGCTGCTCCAGCCCGCCTGTCGTTTTGCGAAAAAAAATGCTTGGTGTAACATCATCTATATGCATAACATCTCCTCTACCCGGTCCAAATACTTGCATACTCCTAATGCCAATTTCAACAAATAAAGCATTTTAGTGAATGATAACATAATTTCATTATTATGCAGTATTCAAGCATTGCTTTCGAACGTTCAATATGTAATAATTGTTCTATAATG
>JBBRWP010000005.1:0-39303 GCA_038249175.1 Acetivibrionales bacterium | reverse complement strand
ATTGGTGAAATGCTTTGAGGAAGAGGGAATCCCTGTTTTTTCGGACATCCGTTCTGCATTAAAAGCGTTGGACACGTTTGTTTCATGGCATATCAAGAAAAAACAGTGTGAATTGTAAGGTTTCATCTTAAAATCTATTTTAATTGGAGGAAAATGCATGATCGTCATTCTAAAACAGGGAATTAATCAGGAAGGGGTTCAGGATGTCTGCTCCTGGCTTGAAACCAGGACTGTCAAAGCCACCCCGATTTATGGGAAAGACACGGTGATTATCGGCCTGGTGGGAGACACTTCTTCCATTGATATGGCGATGGTGGAAATGGATGAACGTGTTGAACGCGTCATGAAAGTACAGGAGCCCTATAAGAAAGCAAACCGGAAATTCCATCCAGACGACACTTTGGTGGCGGTTGGCGACCAAAACTATGGGTCCAAAAGGATACTGGTTATTGCCGGTCCGTGCTCGGTCGAATCGGAAGAACAGATTGTAAAATTGGCACGACAAGTTAAGGCCAGCGGTGCAACGGCACTGCGGGGTGGTGCATTTAAGCCAAGAACTTCTCCTTACGCCTTTCAAGGTCTGGAGGCGGAAGGCTTGCAGTTCCTGAAGAGTGCACGCACAGAAACCGGCTTGCCCATTGTTTCTGAAATTACCAATATTTCCTATTTGGATTTGTTTGTCGAATCGGTGGACATCATTCAAATCGGTGCCCGGAACATGCAGAATTTTGAGTTGTTGAAACAATTGGGGCGAACACAAATCCCTATTTTGCTAAAACGTGGCTTTGCCAACACACTTGAAGAGTTGTTGATGTCATCTGAATATATTATGAGCGGGGGCAACAACAATATAATCTTGTGTGAACGCGGCATCCGAACATTTGAAACCATGACGCGTAACACCCTGGATGTTTCAGCTGTCCCCATGCTCAAGAAGCTATCCCATTTGCCGGTGGTCATCGACCCAAGCCATGCCTGTGGGATGGCCTGGATGGTTCCATCCTTGGCAAAAGCCGCTGTGGCTGTGGGTTGTGACGGGATGGAAATCGAAGTGCATAACGACCCGAAGCGGGCACTCTCAGACGGGCAACAGTCCCTGACCCCGGAAGCTTTTGACGCATTGATGAAGGAATTGCGCCCGATTGCGGCTGCCGTGGGTCGATCCATCTAGGGAACAGTCTAGTACTGTCTGGTTCAAATTTAAAATAATTAGAGTATCAGTAATTCATATTTCCAACTATTATGAACGATCATTACCGGTCTTTATGAAGCCATATGTTGGCTACATATCAACCAGACAGTACACTGGCGACCATGAGGGAGACGGTACCATGCAGAATTTGTCCAGCGCTTTGGCGGCGTATTTTGAAACACTGCAAAAACAGATTGATCAGAATTTGCCGGCAGACCAAGAAAAAAACGTGGCGGGTTTACTTCCCTTACCGCCAGTGGGTGAAACCTCTGCTGCCAACAGGCATGCGGTGCAAAAACTGAATGAAGTGATTCTGGAACAGTCTTATGCAGCCCGTTGGGCAGGAGATAATGACTGGCTGCTGGGCAAGCGGATTCAGGCGGCACAAGGTGTTTTTCCGGTCATTCACGCGGTTGCTTTTTTAGGAAAAACAGGTTCCCATTCGCATCGCAGCGCGCTTATGCAGTATCCTGAGGCCAAGCTCCTGCCACTTTCTTCTTTTGCAGAAGCCTGTGCCTTTGTATTGGATGGACAGGTAGATGCCGCTGTTTTGCCAATAGACAATTCGACAGCCGGCACCATTTCAGATGTGTATGACTTACTTCTAAAACACGACTTGCATATTGTGAAGGGGGCATCGCTGCCCATTCACAATGTTCTTCTGGGTGTTTCAGGTGCCAATGCTGAAGGGGTTCGTGAAGTTTGGACACACCCGCAGCCCCTGATGCAGTGCGCCAAAACAATCAAAGACCGCGGATGGAGGACCTTGGCTATGGAAAGTACGGCTGTTGCAGCCGATGCGGTTGCCCGGAGAAATGATAGGACGATTGCCGCCATTGGGTCCCGGGAAGCTGCAGCCCTGTATGGTTTGCAGGTGATTCTTGAAGATATCGACGACACCGACCAGAACCAAACCCGCTTTGTAACTGTGATGAAGGAATTTGTGATACCGCCGGATGCCATGCGTGTGAGCCTTGTATTTACCGTGGCCCATGAGAGCGGGGCCTTGGCGGCAGTGATGTCCCGTTTGGCAGACTTTGGGCTGAATGTACTGAAAATACAATCGCGCCCTATTGCGCACCGTGCCTGGGAATACAGTTTCCATCTGGATTTTGAAAGCCATAGAAACAATGAAGAGGCATTAAAAGCCCTGTATATGCTCGACCATACACTGCCTACATTGAAGGTGCTGGGTTGGTATGCGTCTGCAGAACTTTCTTGAACCCGCTGGGTTGGTATGCGTCTGCAGAACTTTCTTGAACCCGCTGGGTTGGTATGCGTCTGCAGAACTTTCTTGAACCCGCTACTCTTTTTCTTTGATCTTATCCAAAAAAACAATGATCAGGTAAAACAGAATTAAAACAGAAAAAACACCCAACAATCCCCAACCGGATATAGCCAGACCACTTTGTACATCTGCCCAATTTGTTTGCATATCATTCACCTTCCTTCTACAAGCCGATAAGCCGGCCAATCAGCACAAGAATCATACTGCCGGCCACCACAGACCCAAGTTGTCCGGAGACGTTTGCAGCTACGGACTGCATCAGGATAAAGTTTGTAGGATCTGCTTCCTTGGCCATGCGCTGAATAACACGTGAGGACATGGGGAAGGCGGAAATACCGGCGGCACCCACCATGGGGTTAATTTTCTTTTTCAGGAAGAGGTTCAGGAATTTTGCAAAGAGCACGCCCCCGGCGGTATCAAAGACGAAGGCAAAAAGTCCCATGACCATGATCAGAAGGGTTTGCCAACGCAGAAAAGACGCTGCTGTCATGGTGGTTCCGATGGTGATACCCAACAGCAGGGTGACCAGGTTGGCCAGTTCGTTTTGTGCGGATTCAGATAGACGTTTTAACACACCGCATTCCCGCAGCAGGTTTCCGAACATCAGTGCGCCGACCAGAGCCACACTTTCAGGGGCAACCATACCGGCCACGATGGTGATGAGGATGGGGAATAGAACCTTGGCCATTTTGGAGACTTTGCGTTGGTGAAAATCCATGCGGATTTTTCTTTCGGATTCCGAGGTGAGCAACTTCACAACCGGGGGCTGTATGATGGGTACAAGAGACATATATGAATAGGCGGCAACAGTAATGGCAGCAATCATGCCCTTGTCCAGCTTGAAGGCATTGGCCACAAAAATGGCCGTGGGACCGTCTGCAGCGCCGATAACCCCAATGGCTCCGGCTTCCGGCAAACTAAAGCCAAATAGAAGGGCAACAAGCATCGTGGCAAATATACCGAGCTGTGCAGCAGCACCGAAGAAAATCATTAGGGGGGTGTGGAAGAGTGGGGTGAAATCGATCATAGCACCCACAGCGATAAAAATGAGGACGGGGAAGAGTTCGTTCGCAATGGTGTTTTCATAGAGAAACTGAAAAACCCCGTCTTTGCCTGCAATGGCTGCCAGGGGAATGTTGGTTAAAATGGCACCAAAGCCGATGGGCAGGAGCAAAGCCGGTTCATAATCCTTGGCGATGGCCAGATAAATGAGGACGCCGCCAATGGCAAACATCACCAGCATGCCGACAAAGGAAAGACCAATTTTGCTGGCTTCGCCAGAATTTCCTGTGGATAAAGCCTGAAACAGTTCAGTTATCTGTGTTAACATTTTCCACTCCTTGTTCACTCTGTTTTGATAATGTTCACTGTGTTCAGATGATGTTCGCTGTGTTCTGATAATGTTCACTGTGTTCAGATGATGTTCGCTGTGTTCAGATAATGTTCACTGTGTTCAGATGATGTTCGCTGTGTTCAGATAATGTTTACTGTGTTCAGATGATGTTTAGCATTATACCATTATTATTTCTTTTTTTCAGCCATTTTTGCTCTTTCTTCAACTGTTGCAAAACGTAAAAAATAAATTTTATTCTTCTTGAAATTCACACAAACCACTTCTTCAGAAGACTGGGAGAGATTTTTACTAAGAGAAGTTCCCAACTTTATGTAAGCTGCTCTTTTTTCCGGGCTTTCAATGCTGGTCTGGATATATTCATCCATTGCAGCAGCGGTTTGCATCATTTTCCCAAGGTTCCCAAGTGTCAGCTTCTGTGCCGTGAAAGCTTTGACAAAGTCTACCTGGTTCTCTTTGCGGGCAGTATCTCCGATACTGATGTGTTTGCCCTTGGCATCGGTTCCCTGACGAAAACGAACAAAACCCTCTGTGCCGTTACCGTCAAGGTGTTGCGGTCCTTTTTGCAGGTCAATGACCAGATTTTGCGTGGGGTCACTGTAATGCATTCTATAGGGTACGTCGATGTCTACACCGCCAAATTGGTCTATAATTTTGCGGAAAGCAGAAGGCTTGATGATGACAACATCATCGATGCGGATATCAAAGACTTCCTGGATCAGGTCGGCTGTAAAATCGAGACCGGACGACCCGAAGCGCAGATTGTCCTGACGGTAATCTATGTGTTTACCAATGATATGGGCTGCGTTGATCTTTCGTGCCGGTGTACTTTTATACGTTTTGGGTGAATTCTTCTGCAACCTGGCCAGAACTTCCGGGCTGTAATTGATGTAAAGATCTCTGGGCAGGTTCAACAGCTTTATTTCACCAGTAGCGGCGTCAAGACCGGCGATGAGCAGGGTGTCGTAATTGGAACCGGAAACATCCGGACCGATAACCAGAACATGCACGGCATCTTTGGACATGAGGGACTGCCCGTAAGTTTGATTTTCGGTGAGGGTCATCGGTAATGTGTTCGTGTTTGTTAACGCGGCGACATTTTGGCTGCCGCTTGTTTTTTTAAGCATATTGTTCAGCAACTGGTAGGTCTTGTTTTCAGTGACACCGGGTGCCTTCAGTAAAAAATAGACGATTGCTAAAACCACAATGACTGTCAGCAACAGGAGGATGTTTTTAACGGGTTTTTTTTTCATCTTGTCTCTCCATGGTGCCAAGTTGCAAAATCATTGAAACCCCATCATAATTGTTACTAAATTATTTTGGTATGTTTTTAATACTGAAGACTTATGCAATTTGACACTTGATGTCCGGGTTGCGTTGTGTAGGGAGCTTACCCATTGTCGCACGCAGCAAACTTTTCGTCAATCACAAGCACCATACTCAGATGGGAACAAAGTGTCTATTGTGTCTGATGTCTATGGAAGGCCTATTTTTTTAAATCTGGCCGGGTCATTTCTTTTCCCATTGTACACTGGTTCATAACTATGCCATAATAAGGTTCATAAAGCATGCTGTTGCACCGAAGAAAAATTGTGAAAGAGAGTCAGATTATGACGACAATACCTGCATCTTTTGTTGCTTTTGATTTAGAAACCACCGGGTTTAACCCGCCGGGCAGCCGCATTATAGAAATTGGTGCAGTTAAAGTGGTGAATTGGGAAGTGGTTGAAACCTACCAGAAACTTGTCAATCCGGGGTGCCTCATTCCAGCCAATATCACAATTTTGACCGGCATTGATGACCGCATGGTATTCAGCGCTTTCCCAATTGAAATGATACTCCCGGAGTTTCTGGATTTTGTACAGGATTTTCCGCTGGCCGCACACAATATACAATTTGATATGGGTTTTATTCGTTATGATGCAAGACGCATGGGATATACACTGGCCAATACCCTTGTGGACACGGTACCACTGTGCCGTCGTTGCTTCCCAAAACTGACCAATCACAAACTCGGAACCGTTGCTCGGCATTTGAATGCGCTTGGCGATGCGGAACACAGGGGTTTGCAGGATGCAATGGTTGTGGCCAGGATACTGCAGTATGCCAACCAAAACCTGTTATTGTAAAAACATCAGGAGTTGCTGACGTCATGATGACATGAACTAAAAAGGAAAGTCATGAAACGACTTTTTAATGTGCAATCATGTCATTAAGACAGGTTCGACCATCGCCCGAAACGGCTTGTTGTAAACCTAACCAAAACTCGATGAGGTAAGCTATGAATGTGCGAGAAAAACTTGAAGAAGCTGAAATGCGGAACCTGTCGGCGTATGCAGCGAAGGCTGCTCTTTCTGCCGGTAGACTGGTGGCAGAAACGCCCTGCGAGCTGAGAACCGATTTTCAAAGGGACAGGGATCGTATCCTTTATGCGAAAGCTTTTCGACGTCTTAAACATAAAACACAGGTATTTATTTCGCCGGAAGGGGACCACTACCGCACACGCTTAACACATACACTGGAAGTGTCACAAATTGCCAGGACGATAGCACGAAGCCTATTTTTGAATGAAGACCTGACAGAGGCCATCGCCCTTGGGCATGATTTGGGTCATACGCCTTTTGGCCATGCTGGAGAACGGGTGCTAAACCGTGTTCACGTTGGCGGTTTTCGTCACAATGAGCAAAGTGTACGGGTTATTGAAGTTTTGGAAAAAGACCGTCATGGTCTAAACCTGACGACTGAAGTGCGGAACGGGATACGCTGCCACACCGGCGCTGTAAAGGCATCAACGATGGAAGGGCAAATTGTAGGCTACGCGGACCGCATTGCCTACATTAACCATGATATTGAAGATGCCATTCGCGGCGGGGTTATTTTTGAAGAGGAATTACCACAGGAATGCGTGGCATTGCTCGGGACGACTTCCTCTAAACGCATTGATACAATGATTCGCAGCCTTGTGGAAAAAAGCGCTCAGACAAATACGGTACAAATGCATACAGATATACAAGAGATGACGGATCGCCTGCGAAAATTTATGTTTGAACACGTGTATGTTGGTTCTGTGGCAAAAAAAGAAGAATGGAAGGCAGAAAACCTGCTGGCAACAATTTATAGCAGCTTAATGCAGTATCCGGATCAGTTACCGGACAGCGACCAGGAGGCTGTGGCAAGCGATGGACTGGCCCGGGTTGTCTGTGATTATATTGCCGGTATGACCGATCCTTTCGCAATACGGCTTTTCAAATCCATGTACCTGCCGGCATCCTGGAACAGTTAGTCTGGGGTCAAGTTGCATCAGTCTCCGGTATTAAAATCATGCTGTAATCATTGAACCAAGAAACTTTTAGCTGAAAAAACATGCAATTTGATACTGGCATTGGAGGAACCTTTGTTCTATTCAGAAAGCCTCATCGAGGAAGTCCGTATACGGAACGACATTGTTTCCGTTGTGTCTTCCTACGTTTCATTGACGCGTCAAGGGCGACGCATGGTTGGACTCTGTCCTTTTCATTCCGAAAAAACCCCCTCTTTTTCTGTGGATGCAACAAAGCAGATGTTCTACTGTTTTGGCTGCCAAAAAGGGGGGAATGTTTTTCATTTTGTCATGAATATTGAAAATCTCGACTTCCCGGAGGCGCTCAAACAACTGGCCGACCGGGCTGGTGTTGTGTTACCGGAATCAGAAGACAAGGGCGAAAGGGAACGGTCGGAACTGAAAAAGGAAATCAGCCGCTTGAACACGGAGGCCGCACGGTATTTCTATAGAAATTTGGCTGGACCGGGGGGCATGGAAGCACAGAAATATCTCTTGAATCGGGGTCTGCCACAAAACATTGTGAAGAAATTTGGCCTTGGTTATGCAGAAGATTCCTGGAACGCCCTTTCCCAACACTTTATTCGAAAAGGGGTTTCATCTGCTGTCCTTGAAAAAGCAGGGCTGGCGTTCGAGAACCCAAATGGCATGACAGACAAGTTCAGAAACCGTATTATGTTTCCTATCTTTGATATACGGGGTAATGTCGTTGCTTTTGGTGGGCGGGTGATGGACAAAAGCCAACCCAAATACATGAATTCTCCGGAAACGCTGCTGTACAGTAAAAGCAAAGAACTGTACGGCATGAATTTTGCACGCGTGTCTAAATCGAAACAACTGGTGATGGTCGAAGGATATATGGATGTTATTTCCTTGCATGCCGCAGGGATTGATACCGCCGTTGCTTCTCTTGGCACCGCGTTCACCCAGCAACAGGCGTGGGTACTTAAAAAATATGCCGAAGAAGTTATTGTGGCTTTTGATTCGGATCTTGCCGGACAGAATGCAGCTGTTCGCGGCATTGAAATATTGGAGAATGCCGGTTGTGCAGTACGTGTGTTACAGGTACCGGAAGGGAAAGATCCGGACGATTATGTTCGAAAACACGGACCAGAGCGGTTCAGGCGTCTGATGGATGACGCATTGACCCTCCTTGAATTTCGCTTGTTGCTGCAAAAGAAACAGAACCCCGGAGAAACGCCGGATAACAGGGTGCAGCTGCTGAACGGGATGGCCGACGTTTTGGCAATGCATGGCAATGCCATTGAAAGAGAAATGACATTGAAAAATTTGGCAGGAGAATACAAAGTCTCTATCGAGTCGCTTAAGACAGAGGTGGATAAACGGCTGCACCGTCGGGGAATTCATGCCGAAACCACCCGTGTTGCCGGTCGTTTCGGGTCTTCCAATACTTTGACAGGTATGACGAGGAGGGTTTCAAAATTTGGAGATACTGCCTGGAATCGCTACGATGAAAGCGAACTCTTGCTACTGTGCCTTCTGGGCAATGAAAACCGCCTGGTGGAAGAAGTGATTTTGCGTATGCCCCTGACGCGCTATAAAGGAAACCTTTCAAAAGACGTAGCGGTGAAGCTTTATGATCGCCTCTTGCGAAACCATGAAGCGTCTTTGGCGGAATTGGTGAATGATCTTGCTTCTGAAGCGGCATCGGCCATCATTCATTTATCGGAAACAAAAGGAACGGTGGAGAATCCGGAAAAGGCCGTTGAAGACTTGTTAAGGCGTTTAGAAAGAACCGCTTTGGAAGACGAAAAACAATGGATTTTGGACACCTTGCGTAATGAGAAGGATGAAGAAAAGCGCAAGGGAATGGGTATGGAATTAAACCGCGTCATAACCAGAATGTCCGAAGTGAAAAACGTGTCGCAGTCATAATGCAGGGAAAATAAACACACCTGTCGAATCTATAAAAAACAGGAAAAAGTAGCAGGAAAATAGAGAACCCTGTCGAATCTTTAAAAAGCAGGAAGAAGTAGCAGGAAAATAGAGAACCCTGTCGAATCTATAAAAAACAGGAAAAAGTGGCAGGAAAATTAAGAACCCTGTCGAATCTATAAAAAACAGGAAGAAGTAGCAGGAAAATAGAGAACCCTGTCGAATCTTTAAAAAGCAGGAAAAAGTGGCAGGAAAATAAAGAAACCTGTCGAATCTTTAAAAAGCAGGAAGAAGTAGCAGGAAAAAAAGAGATGCCTGTCGAATTTATCAGTAGCAGGATAAGTGAACGCACCTGTCGAATTTATCAACAGCAGAATGAATAACGATATTATTAAAAATTTCATCGTAATATCTGAACAATAGAAAATGACCGCACCTTTATAGAAAGCTGTAATGAGGAAAGGAAAACAAAATGGCAACAAGTAAAAAAGAAACCAGTGGGATAACCAAAACTAACAAAGAAATTGGTGAACCTGCTCATATTGCACCCAAAATGGTTAAAGAGGTCAATAAGGAAGCCAAATCTGTAGTGAAAAACGAGAATAAAGAAGAGAAAGCTGCAGTGATGCCAGCGGGTGAAACTTCTGCTTTGTCCACTAAAACAACAGTGGCTGCAAGCGAGGTGCCTACCCAGGAAAAGAAAAAGAGCAAAGCGTCTGCACCAAAAAAAATAGAGAGCACTGCTGTTGCTCAGGACAAGAAAGCTGCCACCAAGAAGACAGAAGGTGCCGGGAACGGTGTTTCTGCAGGTGAAAAAAATGAATCCGCTGCAACAGCATTGGCAGAGCTGGCCAGCAGTTTGGAATTGAAAAACTTTTTAAAAGACGTGAAAGTGTCTGCCAATACAGACAACACTGATGGTAAGGATCCCAAAGCGGTACTGCTTTCATTGGCGGAAGAGGGACGTGAAAAAGGGACACTGACCTACGGTGAAATTGAAGATGCATTTGAGCGCTTCGACATGACGCCGGAACAGATAGAAAAAATTTATGAATCTCTGGAAAAAATGGGCATTGACGTTAGCCCTGAAGTAAACGGGGAGGACTTTGTAGACATCCCCTTTGCCGAGGCGGATACGGAGACGGAACCGGAAGAAGAAGTGGACCTTTCGGTACCGGATGGTATTACCATTGACGATCCGGTACGGATGTACCTGAAAGAAATTGGAAAAGTGGCTCTCTTGACCAGTGATGAGGAAGTTCAATTAGCCATGCGCATGGAAGCGGGTGATGATGAAGCCAAGAAACGTTTGGCAGAAGCCAATCTCCGTTTGGTGGTGTCCATTGCAAAACGCTATGTTGGCCGTGGCATGCTTTTCCTGGACCTGATACAGGAAGGCAATCTTGGTCTGATCAAAGCCGTGGAAAAATTCAATTTCCGTATGGGCTTTAAGTTCAGTACCTATGCCACCTGGTGGATTCGCCAGGCCATCACCCGTGCCATTGCCGACCAGGCGCGTACAATCCGCATTCCGGTGCACATGGTAGAGACCATCAACAAACTCATCCGTGTTTCCCGCCAGCTTCTGCAGGAACTGGGTCGGGATACTTTGCCGGAAGAAATTGCCAAAGAAATGGGTATGACAGAAGAAAAAGTGCGTGAAATTATGAAAATTTCTCAGGAACCGGTTTCTTTGGAAACACCGATTGGGGAAGAAGAAGACAGCCACCTTGGCGATTTTATCCCGGATGAAGATGCACCGGCACCGGCAGAAGCGGCAGCCTTCACACTGCTGAAGGAACAGCTCATTGGTGTGTTGGATACGCTGACACCAAGGGAAGAAAAGGTGTTGCGTTTACGCTTTGGACTGGATGATGGACGGGCGCGTACCCTTGAGGAAGTTGGACGGGAATTCAGCGTTACGCGTGAGCGCATTCGCCAGATTGAAGCGAAAGCGTTACGTAAGCTCCGCCACCCAAGCCGTTCCAAAAAACTGAAGGACTTTTTGGATTAAAGGTGAAAAATGTCATTGCACTGCTTTACATGGCGATGCAATTGGTTTTACTTTACTAAAGCTCACATGGGTTTCTTTTATTTTTTGATGATTTTGAGAACTGTTAGGACGGATTCTTTTTTCTGGTGTACTTGTTATCAACCTGATGGAGGTTTGCCATGCCCATATCGTTGATTTTGGCGGATAACGATACTTCCTATGTACAATCTGTGGCGGATTGGATTTTGGTGCACCCCGAATATGGTTTTGAACCGGTCCTTGCGGACGGGCAATCAAAATTGACGGGGAGAGCATCGGGTTCAGCCGCCATTATTTTGTTTTCCGAAGACCATTTGTTAGAAGAGGGCACGGATATGGCAGAATGTAAGGCCATACGCCTTATTGGAGCAAAGGTCCGGGACATGAATGAATCAGAATCTGCTGGCAAGCAGAAAACGAACTTTCCCAGCATCCATAAATATCAACCCATGCCGGCATTTTTACAGGAAATCAAGGCAATTGCAGTGTCTAAAGGTTGGATACACACGAGTAGTGCCGTTGGCCCTGTCAGAAAGTCACTGGTGGTGCATCTTTCCGGATCCAGCCATCAACAACCGCTTGCACCGATGCTCGCAGCAGCGTTTGCAATGGATACAGCGGTGCTGTTTGTGGATGCGGATGTGGCCGGACACGGTGCTTTGTGGTTTCCACAATCTGAGGGAGACGGCCTTTCCAGAATTCTTTTTTGGATACGCAGCGGCATGGAAAACTGGCATACACGGTTCATGTCTTGTTTGCAGAAAGATAGCGAAAGTGGTGTGTTTGCTATTCGGGAAGCGTCGATGCCGGCAGATAAAGAAGGCTTCTCTGCCAGTGATGCCCTGTCTTTGGTGTCGGCTGCCGTAGAAAACCAACTGAACCACCTGTTTCTGGATGCCGGCATGGGTCTCTCTGAGCGCAACCGGTCGTTGATACAAATAGCAGATGATGTTTTCTTTATAAGCAGCATCGATGCTGAAAGCCTGCGTCTATGCAAAAAAGCGATTGACGGCTTTGCAGACATGGATGTGGATCACGCACAGGAAAAAAAGTTTTACTGGCTGTTTTGCGGCAATGGTACAACACCCCTGCCATCCGTACCGGAAGGTCATGAGCAGATTATTTTGGCTGACCCGTATCCCAACGGCTTCCCCGGATTTGGCTGGCGGGTGAGCGATGTCTTTGCTGATGATGTCAAACGCCTGGCGCAAGCCATGCGTTCGGAATAAGGGGGGCTTTGTGCGAAAAGATCAGATGACAGCATGGGTTGCACAAATTCGTAAAATGACTGTACTTGAACGTCCGGAAACCGGTCAGAGCGATGAAGCATTGGACTTCGTGTTGCATGAGATCATTGAACGCATCGTTTTTGCCGATCCTCTTTCACGGCTGGCAACAGCGGATGAGAAAAAAAGTGCAGCTGAGCAGGTATTTCACTCTTTAAGGCGCTTAGACATCCTGGAACCGTTGATACAAGATCCGGAAGTAACCGAGATTATGGTCAATGGTCCAGATCACATTTTTGTGGAACGAAAAGGGCGTATCTCTGCTGTCAATATGCAATTCGAAAGCCGGGAACGCCTCGAAGATTTGATACAGAGTCTGGTTTCCCGGGTGAACCGTACCGTCAATGAATCGAACCCAATTGTGGATGCCCGACTGGAAGATGGTTCCCGCATCAACGTCATTCTGTCACCGGTTGCACTGGATGGCCCGTTGTTAACAATACGGCGATTCCCGAAAAAACCGTTGGATATGCAGCAACTCATTGCCATGGGTGCCATTACAAAGGAAGCGGCAGGTTTTCTGGAAAAACTGGTGCTGGCCCGTTACAACCTTTTTATCTGTGGCGGTACAGGTTCCGGCAAGACCACATTTTTAAATGTCCTTTCTTCTTATATCCCAAAGACAGAGCGCATTGTGACCATGGAAGATTCAGCGGAACTGCAGCTTTCAGGCATTCCGAATCTGGCGCGGCTTGAAACCCGTAACCCCAATACAGAAGGCCAGGGGAGCGTTTCCATGAAACAGCTGATTAAAACGTCCCTGCGCATGCGTCCGGATCGTATTATCGTGGGCGAGGTGCGTGGTGAAGAAGCTTATGATATGTTGCAGGCGATGAATACTGGTCATGACGGGTCGATGTCAACCGGTCATGCCAACTCGGTGGATGATATGATGACCCGACTCGAAACCATGGTGCTTATGGCCGCAGCACTTCCGTTGGAAGCCATACGCAAGCAGATTGTTTCTGCGGTGGATATCGTTATTTACCTGCAGCGCATGCGGGACCATTCCCGTCGGGTGGTTGAAATTGCAGAAATTGTGGGGGTCGATACAAACGGTATCCGCACAGAAGCACTTTTTTCTTTTGTTGAAGAAACGGATATAAAAGAGAAGTATCTGAACGAAGCAGTCAAAGGGGAAGGTGTGTCCGGGCAATTGCTTCCTACGGAGGCGACTGAAGGACCTGTGTCTGTACGACATCGGCCTAAAGAGATTTCTGAAGCTACTTTTACCGGGCAGCTTCGTTCCTCAGGCGTGACTGAAGAACCTGTGCTTGGGCAATTGCGTCCCACGGGGACGGTATTAAAGCGATGTGAAAAACTGAAGCAAAGGGGATTGATGTCATCGTGGCTTTTTGGGAAAAGCTGAACAAACAGCAGACCAAGACCGTAAATTATTGGGTTGAACCCTGGCGTAAGGGAGAGGCAGTCCTTGTTTTTCTACTGGGTGCTATTTTTTCAGCATTTATTGTCTGGGTGTTTTATGCATCCTGGTTCCTTTTATTGCCGGCAATCCCAATCGGTTTTCTGGCATTACCTTTCTATAAAAAAATACAGGCAGAAAAGAAAAAGGAACACTTCTTGATGCAGGTTAAGGACATGCTCTACTACCTTTCTGTCTCATTGTCTGCAGGCAAGTCTCTGGAATCGGCTTTTGTGGATGCTTCTGCTTCACTCAGGATGCAATATGGTCAAAAAACGACGAACCTTTTGCGTGAAATCGATTCTTTGAACGGTCGGGTACGTATCCGGGAACCCGTTGAAGTGGTTTTGACGGAACTGGCAGAAAAGACTTCACTGGAGGATGTGCGGAGTCTCGCCGATGTTATTGCTATATGCAAAAGAACCGGTGGCAACCTTGTTGAAGTGATGCAACACTCGGTAAAAATACTCAGAGAAAAAATGGATATTCATCGGGAGATGGAAACTGCCTGGGCAGCTAAGAAATTGGAACAACGCATTTTGTGCGTATCTCCGGTTTTTTTGGTGCTCTTCATCAAACTGGGCAGTGGTGATTTTTTGGATCCGCTTTACACCACGGTGGCCGGGCGCATGGTAATGACACTGGCCTTGGTTTTGGTGGGGGTCGGTTTTTTTATTGGCGAAAAGGTGATGAAAGTAAAGATTTAAGTGCTGTATAGGCAAATTATGATGCTAGAGCAAAAAGTCGATTTTCGACTTTTTCATGCAAGTGGCAAAATGCAACTTGCTGCAAAATGCAACTTGCTGCAAAATGCAACTTGCAGCCAGCCAGCGGGGTTACCGCTGGCTGGCACTGAAACCTTGATTAGGGGCGGTACAGCCACCCAAGGTGGCTGTACCATACAAGATGATAAAATCATAGAAGCAGGAGAAATGCTATGGGCTGGCTGATCATCTTTTTACTTTGTACGCTGTCACCGCTTCTGCTGGGCTTTGTTGTGAACCTTCCAAAGAATGAAGCCCTGCGCCAGGTTGAAGAAGAAGACTTTTCTCCAAAAGTGCTTTTGCCGGTAGCCATGCTCTTGTCGCGTTTTTTACCGGGAAAGTTGCGGGTTTTTGAAACGAATCGCCTGATGCATCAGGTGGTTTTAATCTATGGCACAAGAACTGCTGCATTGTATATGAAGGTGCATCTGGCGTCCAAGTGTCTTGGATTTTGGATGGGCGCAAACGTGGCAGCTTTTTTCTGCATGGTTTTGCAGGCCTCTTTTTTGGCGGTGCCAGCCGTCCCCCTTACCGCTATTGCCCTATTCTTTCTGGCGGATACACAGTTGAACACGCGTTACAAAGAAAAAAGCAGGGCAATGTCGCTTGCGTTTCCGGCCTTTGTCAGCCAGTTGGCGCTCCTGGTCGGTGCCGGCTTGCATGTACGGCAGGCCATTGTGCGCATTGTTCGCGGTTCCGGCGCAGTCAATCCCCTATACAAGGAATTGAAACAGGTATTGGACGACATAGATGCAGGTATTTCAGAACAGCAGGCATATGGTGAATTGGCCGAACGTTGTCGTATCCGTGAAATATCCAATTTTTCCGGCATTTTATTGCAGCATGTGCGCTTGGGGGGCAATCAGATGCTTTTTGAACTGCGGCGTATGGCCATAGAAAGCTGGGAAGAACGCAAACAGACCGCACGAAAACTCGGTGAAGAAGCCTCTTCAAAACTCATTTTTCCATTGTCCCTGATGTTCATTGCGGTGGTGCTTATTAGTATTGCTCCGGCATTTTTGGCCATTGGTTTGGGGTTTTAGCGTTATTATTATTGACGTTACTCCGGCAATTCCGCCCTTTGTTTGGGGTTTTGGATGTATTGTAATCTTTCGCATTATTCATCTGCAACGTTCTGTTTCGGCTGGTACCTGGTCATTTCCACGATTATTGATTGGTGGTTGGTAAAAAATAGAACAAGGTGACTGTTGGTCTTCAAAAACGTGTTCTCCATGGTGGGGGACATGTTTTTTTTATTCGTTTTTCAACCAATTTTGTGCGTAAAAAGAAAATTTGCAAAAGTACGCTGCCAGCGTACCAATTTTGCTTTTAAATCCGTTATGATTTGTTTGGTTCTTAAAAATAAAATCTGAAAATGCAAAGCATCTTCAGCAAGTTTGTGCAAACACGATGGAGTAAGCATGGGGTATAAATCTGAAAATGCGTAGTATTTTCAGCAGGTTTTGTGTGAACTTGCGGAGTACGCATGGGGTATAAATCTGTCAATGCAAAGCATCTTCAGCAAGTTTTGTACCAACGCGAAGAGAATGGCATGGTTTATAACCGTAAAAAAGGAGCGTAAGTCTTATGCAATGGATTCAAGCGAAAAAAGACCAAAATAATATTCATCTGTGCACATCTAACGGCAGTGCAACGCTGGAATATAGCATGGTGATGCCGGTGCTTCTCTTTGTGGTCATTTTGTTTTTTTATGTTGTTTTGGCCATCCACAACCGTGCGGTTCTGCAGGCCGTTGCGTCGGATACGGCTTCCGCACTGTCGCGTGTTTGGCGAGACGGTAACAATGCCGGTCGTTATCTGACATCGGGGGTATATCTGCCGGAAGATATCCAAAACAGACCTTTGTACTGGCAGTTATCCATGGCATTATCCGATGAAACAGAAAAAATGAAGAACATTGAAGCAGTTGTTGTGGCAGAGGCTCGAAAAAAAGCCTGGTTGCCGTTGGGTCGCAAAGACCGGACGGCGGATGTTCAGGCACAGATCCATGTGCGTGGCGGTATCCCTTATGGCACCTTGACCGTTAGCATATCCCTTTACCATGCACTTCCTGGGGCAGGTTTTTTTCGCAAGAAGGGTTTTCAGAATTATGGCCTTTCGGTCGTTTCCGCAACAGCGCTGGTAACCGATGGAAAATCGACCATTCAGGAAGTGGACTGGGCATTGCAAGCTTTGGACAAAACACCCTTTCCGGAAATGATAGAAGAGGTGGTTGACCCGATAAAACTTTGGGTTTCAAAAATGCAGCGCATGCAATTAGGATGGTTAAAACCATGAAAACAAAAGCAACGCCTATTCAAAAAAAATACAGTCAAAAACACCTGAAGTCCCAATGTGGCAGCAGCGTGGTCTTTTTCTGCATTCTATTGTCTGTGATGGTGCCACTGACCGGTATTCTTATTGACCTGGCCAGGGTAAGACTGGCGACTGTGCGCGTCAATGAAGCACTGCGGCTGACAGCGGAATCGCTTTTGAGCCAATACAACACCACATTAAAAAACGAATACGGGTTTTTTGCCATGGATATTACCCAACGGGAGGCTTTGACTGACTGCGCAAAGGAACTGCTCAATGCCAATATCAAGCCGATGGTGGTGGATGGGGTAAAGGATCTGTACCAGTTTCAGGTAAAGGAACTACATGTGGTTCCTCTGTACAACCTTTCAGAGCCGGAGGTAATGAAAGGGCAAATCTTGGAATTCATGAAGTACCGTGCCCCCTTGCAGATGACCGACGGGTTCATTGAGAAACTACAGGCATTTACGCAATCATCGGATGAAGTGCGGGTAATGGATGCCGATATGACACTGGACCGGGAAATGGAAAACCTGCGACAGGACAATGTGTATCTCGCCCTGATGCTTCAAACCAAAATGACGCAAGTCGGAAAGATTCAGACCTTCGGTGCAAACGGGAAAATTTTACAGGAAGACATGCGCCAAAAGTTGAACTCTACATTTACAAAGAATGCGGCCACCCTGCAAACAGGGATTCTGCGCGTGGGTGAACTGCAAAAAAAAGGGTCTTCCTTGTTGGAGAAGGCAGGAACACTGGATCGAAGGGCTAAAGAAGCAGCAGGGTACAGAGACAGCCAGGAGGAAATTCTGCGCAGTTTACTGCAAAAAGAAGAAGCCTCTGAAAAAACAAGCAAAGATGATAAAAATAAAACAAAAGCACAAATACAGACAGATAAAAATGCATGGATTGCTGTGCAGGCACAGGTGCTGCTGCAAGAAAAACAATGTGAACAGACCCAAGGTGCGGCGCAGGAAAGTCAGTGTGCCTGGGAAAATTTCCAGCGGGATGAGTGGCACCCATTCACAGAGACCCTATCCGCACAGGCAGTGCAATTAAAGAATGTTTTGGATGAAAATTCCAAATTGACACATCTGTTGGTGGGACATTTGACCCAGATGAAACAAGTCGCAAATAAATGCCTGGAAGTGCTGGCGAGCCTGCGTGAAAAAAGCAGCCGGATGGCGGACTTCACAGAAACCTGCGAGACCCTTAGCGGACTGGAAAACGCCGGTGCGACCACAGGGAAGCTGGCTGCCGATTTACATAAACAAGGGCCAGCTACATCGGCCGAATCCCTGAGGGTCTTGCAGGATGCTCTTTTAAAAATGCAATATCAATTGGATGCATGGATAGACAGTGCAGGAACCCTGCTCTCGGATCAAAAGGAACTGCTTTCTGAAATGGTCAATTTTGAAGTGATTTTGCAGAGGATTTCTGAAAATCCATCTGCGGGTACATCCGGAACGTTACCGATATTATCCTCCTTTTTTAGAAATTATGTATATGGTCAGGGAGAAATCAATCGCCTGGGTCGTTTTTCGAATTATCTGGATATGCAAGCCTCCGGTGTCTTGCTGATACCGGAATATCCCTTAAGCCCGGCCGTTGCAGCAGGGGAAGTCGATGCCTTTGACGATTGGTTTTCCGGCTGGTCGGGTGAACCTTTGGTGTCGGCAGAAAGTGACGAATCGACAGCCAAAGAAAAGCGGAAAAATAAGGGGAACTTAAAATCCATCAAAAACACTGCCGGCGCTAGTACGAAAGAATTTGTCTCCCAAAAAACTGGGAAAAGTGAGTTTTCCGATGCCTTTGACGCACAAAAAGCGTTAAGCCTACCTTCTGGAAGCGAAGGGTACGAAAGTTCTCTGGGAAACCTGCAGGAAATCACAGATATCCTGTCCATGGCAGCCGATGGAAATGGCGGACTGGAGGCTTTGCCAGGAGCAGAAGGGGATGCAAATCTTTCTGAACACAACGCAAGCCTTTTGAACAATGCCGTAAAACAAATCGGTGAACTTGGTAAGACATTGGCCGAAGGTGTTTTGGCAGCACCGGAAACTTTGATGGAAAAACTTTATGTGAACGCATATGTGTTGTCAGCCTTCAGAAATAGAACCACAGGGACAGAAGGTCTGAATGCAGACATTGCCATGCACCGGCAAAGTGTGGGCGCTGTTTTTCCACAGGGTGAAGTCGAATACATTCTTTTTGGCCGTGCGTCAGAAAAGCAAAACCTGGCAGCCATGGAGTACAGCCTGTTTGCAGTGCGTTTGGCCATGAACCTTTTGCATGTTTATACAACGCCGGATAAGGAGAGCGCGTCACTGGGATTGGCCACAACCCTGGCTGGATGGACCATTTTCGGGGTGCCTGTGGTGCATAACCTGCTGATGACAGCCTGGGCGACGGCTGAAACATTTGTGGACAAAGACAAACTGCTCAAAGGAGAAAGTGTGCCGTTTTTGAAGACATCGGCGAATTGGTACCTGGGTGCCGGGGGCATACGGGACGAGTTGCTGCAGAATCTGTTGATCGATCCAGCACATGAGAAGGTGAATAACGTGGTCGATGCCACCATTGGTCAGGCCAATGATGCTTTGCTGGAAACTGTCGGCGCCTGGCTGGATGCCGCGGTGGACAAAGCGTTTGTGAACCTGGAGGCGAAAGTGACAGATTATTCTGAACTGCTGGCAGCGACAACTGAAGCCGCAACCGAAAAACTGCCGGGCACTGTTTCTGAGACGATTGCGGGATTTGCTTCTTCTCTGTCGCAGAACGCGGGCATTGGTCATGAAAAAATACTGGATGTGTTTGAAGACCAACTCTATGACTGGACAGCATTGTTTCAAAAACGTTGCACAGAGGGCATAAAAACTGTTTCAGCGTCCCAACTGCAACGGCTGAAAACACAGGCCAAAGCGGAACTCCGTGCAGCGTTGTTTCAATCACCCTTTTATAAAGGCATGATGACAGCCGTGCAGACAGAAAGCGCAAACCTGATTGATCGTGGTTTTGCAACACTTGAAAAAAAGGCGGACAAGCTTGTTGGTGAAGGCATCAGCGGACAAGGTTTAAAAGCGGGGATTAGCAGCAAACTTCTGTCATTTAACTATGAAAATTACACTTCCTTATTCTTACTGATGATGTCTGACAAAAGCAAGATGGCGCGCATTGGGGATCTGGTGCAACTGAACCTTGAAGCTCAAAATGGTGCAGCACAGGCCATGAAAGACTGTGAAACCACCATTTTTGTAAAAGCCGAGGTGTCCATGAACTATTGGTTCATACCGGATGCATGGGTGAAGAACAGCTCATTGGGTACCATCCACGCCCAATGGGGACAGGGGTACTGATGATGGGAAACAAAAAAGAATTTGAATATACACACGGCCCGATGGGGATAGTAAATGAAAAAAAGATGCCTGGACGGAGAAGAAAACTGAAGCGTCAAACAAAATTCTGCCTGAAGTTTCATGCATTCGTTCATCGCATAAAAGGCAGCGTGACGATAGAAGCGGCCGTTGCTTTACCGGTTTTTTTAAGCGCCTTGCTTTCCATTGCCGCTCTGATGCAATATCCCCTGGTGTACGGCCGCGTTGGGAATGCCCTGACCGATACTGCACGTATCCTCTCCGCCAACGGTTATCTTTTATCGCTGAGCGGCTTGGAGGGGGCACACAGGACAGCAGAGAAAACTGTCAACAATGTCGCTGCTGTCGGGGATAAGGAAATTGAAAAGGTTCTTCGGTTGCTGGAAAGCTTTGGCGTATCTGAAACAGTGACCAGTAGTGTTGCGGATATACAGGTACTTAAAGGGTCACTGCGTGCGGGTGCTGCAACGCAGGCGGGAGATTTCGTGGACGCAGTATATAACAAGGTGGTGCTGCAGATCGCCGGGGACCGATTGCAATTGGCAGGAACGGCAGCAGAAGGGAGAGATCCCTGGATTGCTCTGGGGATACAGGGTGGTGTTGCAGGGGTGAATCTTTCTAACAGCAGCTATTTTACAGAGAACAATACCCTTGAATTGGTGGCTGTGTATACGATTAAGCCACCAGCCCTATTTCGTTTGGCACCAGCGGTTCGCTGCAGCAATCGGGTGCGGGTTTTTTGCTGGGGTGCCGGTGCTGGTGGAAGCAGTGGTGAGAAGACGGTAGAGGAATCGGATGCAGGACAGGGCAGCAACACAAGCATTTGGCACCTGGGCAATGATCCCTCGCACCTTTGGGAACGTGGCCAAATTGTTGAAAAAGGAGAATTGGACAAACAAGCCAAAACCATGCGGGATAATGGCACGAATTTCATGTTTGCTCAGTCTTATCAAAAAGGCTTTGATGGTCTGGCCTACCGAACCGGCGTCGAAGATGCCGTAGTTTATGAAGTTTTCAGCCTAAACCCTTTTCTGCCATCGTATTTTGATAAACCGAATAAGGTTGCAGACCTTTTGCAGGAAAAAATAGAAGAAATGCCAGGGTACCTGGCTGACATTGTTGTGAATGAGGGATGCTATACCGTTAAAGAATGTCGGGTTCAACTGGTGGTTCCTGAAAATGCACCGTTTTGGATCAATGAAGTTGTCGAAGAGGTGCAGGCAATGGTTAAAAAAGACCATGTTCAGATTGATGTGGTGCGGGCATATGGTACTTATGACAATGCCGTGAAAAATTAAAAACCAGTGAAGGAATGAAAAACCAGTGAAGGAATGAAAAATGAATGGCGCACAGATGGAGGAATGAACCATGAATGAACCGCAGATGAAACATATTTCAGGACAAACAGCCTTGATGCTTACTGTACCGGAAGGCAATGAAATTGTAGCACACCAATGGCAAATGCTGCAGGAAAACCACACGGTAGGATTTTTGCCCCTGTCTTGTCTCTACCGGGGCGATGACGTTGTTCTTTCATGGCGTGTCACTTCGCTGCAGCCCTTGTCGCTGTTATTTGAGCGGCAATGCTGGAATGTGCAGGATATGATGCATTTGGTGCGCCAGATCTACCGCCATTTGTTGCGTCTAGACGAGATGCTCATGGATGAAAGGTGCTTTTTGGCGGACAATCGCTATATTTTTGTGGATCCGGTGAACCTGTCACTGCATTTGGCCATTTTGCCGCTAAAGGAAGCAGGTTCGGAAAAAAACACGGTGAAGAAACTGCTGCAACAATGGGTAATGGGGGAATGCCATCTTAAAGACGGCCATGACTCTCTGGATTTACTGGCCCTGGTGAATGCATTGAATGCACCGGATTTCCACTGGCAAGACTTGTCACGTGTTTTACAGGTCTATGCTGCTACAGGGGAAGAAAAAGAACACTGCAAAGTGCAGCAAGGTTACGGTGAGGGGCAGACCCGGAAACCGTTTGAGAGAGAACCACTGCAGACGAGGAAACCGTTAGAGAAAGAATCACTGCAGACCCGGACAACGTTTTCGAATGTACCACTGCAGGAACAGTCGCAGTTTGGGAGAAATTCATTTCTGGAACAGACAACGGCCGGCAAGGAGCCGTTCCAAGAAAGGGTGCCGTCCGGAAGAAAACCATTGCAGGAACGTGTGCGGCGATGGCTTTCAGCCCAGGAGTCAGTAGACCCGGGAAACATTTCTTTAGCGGCCGCAGAGGGCAGGGGTGCTTCGGAAGTTGTGGTCGACAGCGAGGAAACCATGGCCGTATCGGTGTCAAAACGTCACCTCAATTTTCTGCTTTTGCAATTGTTTGTGATTGCGGTTATCATAATGGCTTTCCAGAGTGGGTTATTCCTTTCAGGGGGGGGAGATGCCTTGATGGCAGGTGTTGGCCTGGTTCTCATGGTTGGTGCTGTGGAGTTTTTGGCCGTTACCAAATTCCGGCAGAATGACGGTGATGAAGTGTCGAAACCGTTGAAAAAGTCAGATGAACAAGCAGTGCAGAAAAAAACAAAAGTCAAAGAACAGCCACTGCAAAAAGAAACTGTAGTACCCAGGTCGCCGAGTGCTTCGCTTGGGGAACAACAATTTCTGAAAAGTACAAAAACATTCGAAAACAGCTGTTTTTCAGGTCATGATGAAACGACCTTGTTGCAGGAAAACTTTCTGTGCCGCATTGCCTATCAGCAGGCTGAAGGAAAAACAGTTTACTTTGATGTCGATAAAGTACCCTTCATGCTGGGTCGTCTCAGTGGTCAGGTGGACGTCGCTATTTTACATCCAACAGTTGGAAAACTGCATGCGGAGTTGCGTTTGCTGGACGGGAAACTGGCTTTGGTGGACTTGAATTCACGCAACGGCACAAAAATCAATGGCAAACCGATGGCGCCATTCGTCCCGGAAACGGTGGATGTTGGAGATTCTTTCCGTTTGGCCAATGAAACCTTCACCCTATTAGGGGTTTCACATGTATAAGCACCCTCAGACAGGAAATTTGATATCGGTATGTCATGCAAAACAACCGGTATTTCAGCTGTCAATGTCCCGGAAGTATGTTTTTAAGTAAGCCTTTTTGATTTATCTGCGCAAAAGTGGTATAAAGTGGTATATAGAAGAAAGGCACTTTTATAAATTCCAGAGGATGCAAGGAGAAATGACATGGAAAAAACAGTGCGTCTAAAACCTGCAGAACCGTTAGAATTGTCATTGTTCTGCCACCAGTTTGCCATGGTTCTGAAGTCTGGTATGACACCGGTGGAAGGACTTCCACTCATTGCGGATGAGGTGTTGGATACCTCCCTTAAAGGGGCCTTGCAGCACGCTGGAGAGGCGTTGTCGCATGGAGAATCTATGTATGAAGCGTTTTCCGCTTCCGGTGTCTTCCCTTCTTATATGTTAGCAACGGTGCGACTTGGTGAAATGACCGGTAAGCTGGAAGCAGTTTTGGAAAGTCTGAGCTTATACTACGAAAAAGAAGACGCTCTGGGCAAAAAACTGCGCAGTGCCCTCGTTTATCCATCCCTGCTGCTCGTTTTGATGACGGCGGTTATTGTTCTGCTGGTTGCCAAAATACTGCCGATGTTTGCAAAAATATTGGATTCTCTGGGTGCGAGTCTGCCGACAGCAACCAAGGTGCTGATGACGGTGGGCGCTTTTTTTGCCCACTTTGGGGTGCTGCTCCTTGTTTTTCTGGCGGTGCTAACGATTGTTCTTTACTTTGTGTTTCGCACAGAGGCAGGTAAAATGCGACTGGATACTTTTTTGTTGAGCGTACCTTTTTACGGAAAAGTTTTGGTGAAGGTTTCCGCTGCGCATTTCAGCAATGGCATTGCTTTGGTGCTGCAAAGCGGGATGGAATTGACCGAAGGGCTTGGTATTGTCAAGGGATTGATGAAAAACCGAGCCATGAAAGAACGGCTGGATGAGGTAGAAAACAAGGTTTCCAAGGGCAGTGATTTGGGAAGTGCATTGGAGGCTGTTGCTCTGTTTCCACCATTATTTACCCATATGATTCGTATCGGGCAAAAAACCGGGGAACTGGACGGGATGATGGCGAAAGTATCCACTGTCTATGAAACCGAAGTTGAAACTTCGTTGCAGCATTTGGCCAACGCCATAGAACCGGTTTTGGTCATTATCCTTTCAGTGGTTGTGGGCGTCATTTTGCTGGCCGTGATGTTACCCTTAATACAGATTTTAGGTACCATTGGCTGAAGGCCAGGATCGGGTTGTCATTCATACAGATTTATACCCCATGTGTCCTCGTCGTGTTTGCACAAAACTTGCTGAAAATGCTACGCATTTTCAGATTTACAAGAAAGGGGTGGTACAAGATAAAACGCATCGACATCAACAACGGTCCCATATGGGTACTTTTTGTTTGTATCATCCTGATTACAGTGTTTTCTCTTCGCTCATTGACACTTTTTTGGAGTGCTGCAGATCCAGACAGAACCGAGATGGTACGGGAAGCCATACAAAAAACCGCTGTTATCTGTTATGCTTTGGAAGGCAGCTATCCGCCAGATATCGATTATATGGTGAAGTATTATGGTCTTGTTTTTGATGAAGACCAATATGCCTACCGCTATGAAGTTTTTGCTTCTAACATCATGCCTGAGATTGAGGTGCATGAACGATGAAATTATTTGCCAATGCGTCATGCAAAGGGCGCTCACAGGTTGAAACGGTTGTTGTGCTGCTGCTGCTGGTTGTCCTGGGCAGCAGCGTTTTTGCCCTTGCGCTAGAAGGCAGCAATGCCTATGGGCGGTTGGATGCAAAGAAAACAGCTCAGACAGAGCTGCGTATTGCTTCTGCCTACCTGCAAATGAAAATCCGCCAGTACGATGTGCTGGATGCCATCCGGATTGCACCCAATCCGGTCAATCAAAAAGATTCCCTGGTTATTTCCGAGGAAATTGAGGGGCAGGTTTATGAAACATGGGTTTATTGCGATGAAGGACAACTTCTGGAAGCATGGGTGCTTGGCGGTACGGTCTTTAACAATACCATGGCCTTCCCTATTGCACAAATAACAGGCTGTGAACTGCAATGGGGTGCTTCAAAAAAAGGTCTTGCATTCACCCTTGGACCCAGCGGGGAACAAAAAAATATTCCCCCGGCCCGCTTTTATATGGCGTTGCGCAGCGGAGGTGTTCGATGAAGCATGATATCCGGACACCTTATCCGAAAGGACGGCAATGCCCAGTCTACCCGTACAATGCCAAAAAGAAAAATGGTTTTTCCCTGATTGAACTCCTGCTGGCCACGGTCATTCTGGCTGTTTTTGGACTTGTTGTTTTGCAGGTCTTTCTATTCGCTGAGAAACAAAACAAGATGGCAGCCCGCCTTGATGGTGCTGTGAATGCCTGCGTTATGGCGGTGGAACAAATAAAATCGGACGGATCAGAAACCCTTTGGACAAAAGCCTTGCTGGAAGAACGGTTTTTCGAGGCAGACGTGACAGAAGAAGGTGACGGTTATGCTGTTTCGCAGCTGTTTAACGAACAATGGGATATTATGTTAACGCCTGACGTGGGGGAAAAGTACCGCCTCAATATGGTGCTGTTGCCGGATCCAGAAACGAATGGCCTGACAACGGCTGTCTATGTGCTCATGAAGGATATAAACGATGCAGATACAGATATTTACCAACTTAAAAGTGTCTTACCATCGCGTTGCGTCGCAATGGAGGAAGAACCATGAGAAAGAACCAAGTGGTTTCCTGCCGGTATGCAAGTGCGATGTATCAGAATTGTGGAAGAGACATGACGGGTAAGAAGGGCGTTTCGCCGGCACTCGCTCTCACCCTGCGTCAAATTGGCAGAAATGATGTAAAAAGCGAAAAGGGCGCTTCCTCCGTGTTGGTGATGGTTGTCCTCTTTATCTTAATGTTTCTCTCCGTATTGGCCTTTGTTTCAACCGGTTCTGCCTACCGTATGTCCAAAAAGAATGCCGAAACCACGGCCGCATTTTATACATTGGATGGAGAAGCACAACGGCAGGTTGCCAGGGTACAACGTGCTGTGAAGAATGCACGGGTCGATGCGGAAGACTTCCTTGCCGGCCGTCGTTTTTTGGATCAGCACCAGAACATCATTCCGGGAGCATTAGCGGATAAAATGAAAAATTTGTGGCTTTCGCTGTCGGATGATGTGTCGAAAAAGCAGTTTATGGAAGATGTTTATCCACTGATTTTTACCGCCTGCACTGAAAAAGCCATTAACGGTTGCCAGATACCCGGATTAAGATGGCTTTCCGGCACCCTATTGACGGCCGATGCAAAAGAATGGGAGAATAAGGCGGTTCAAGATGTGCACCCGGTGCTGTCCTTTCGCTTACTTGTGACGGATGAAGTCAGAAAAAATGCGCGGGTCGAAGTGCTATTAAGCTTTGAATCCGGAAAGGGTACTGAAGAGCTTACCGTACAATCGTGGCGCCTTATGCAGGATCCTTTTGCCTACCAGAACAAGATTAGAATTTGGGACGGTCAAATAAAGTAAGCCAAGAAAGGGTTATGGATGAACATGCAATCCATCGAGGGAAACAAGAGTGTTGCGGTGCGGGATTTGCTGCTAAAAGCAAAGGAGTTGGAAGCTTCAGATCTGCACATCACCGTCGGCGTACCACCAATCTTAAAAATTCGGGGCGTGATGAAAACCATTGGTTCTGAGGTTCTGCTGCCAGCTGACACGGCAAGGCTGGTCAAGGAACTATTTCAACAGGACAACCTCTATCAAAAATATTTGGAAGAGGGAGATATGGATTTTTCAATTTCCCTTCCCGGCAGTGGTCGTTACCGTGTGAACACCTTTATGCAGCGTGGTTCCATGGCCGCAGCTGTCCGGGTTGTCCATACAGACCTGCCCAATGCCGCTGACCTGGGGATACCGGAAACAGTTTTTCAGATGCACAAATTCAATAAAGGGCTGGTACTGGTCACCGGACCCACCGGCAGTGGTAAATCTACAACCTTGTCTTGCCTGGTAGATGCCATTAACCGAAGCCGCAACTGCCATATTCTTACCTTGGAAGAGCCCATTGAGTACCTGCACCGGCATCAAATGAGCGTGGTGAATCAGCGTGAAATTGGTCAAGACACGAAAAACTATGCCCGTGCGTTACGGTCAGCTTTACGAGAATCTCCTGATGTTATTTTACTCGGTGAAATGCGGGATCTTGAAACCATGTCCATTGCTATGACGGCAGCAGAAACCGGTCATTTGGTGTTTTCAACACTTCATACCGTGGGTGCCGCCAAAACCATA
Source organism: Acetivibrionales bacterium (assembly GCA_038249175.1). Lineage (GTDB taxonomy): Bacteria > Bacillota > Clostridia > DSM-8532 > DSM-8532 > JAEWSN01. The sequence continues at coordinate 11,764 of JBBRWP010000005.1, read as the reverse complement.
GACCGCATCATCGACATTTTCCCGCCAAACCAGCAACAGCAAATTCGGGTGCAGCTTTCTACTGTGCTTCAGGCTGTGGTCAGTCAGCAGCTTATCCCTTCGGAAGAAAAGGGACGTGCAGCCGCCTTTGAGATTATGATTGTGAATGCGGCCATCCGCAACCTTATCCGGGAATCCAAAACATACCAGTTGGATGCGGCCATTCAAACCGGCCGCCTTCATGGCATGATTTCCATGGACACTTCTCTGGCAGACCTGGTTCGTGCCGGAACCATTTCCAAAGAAGATGCCCTGTTGCATTGTGTAAACCCCGATGCGCTGTCGAGGATGCTGGCCTGGGGAGAGATATGAGGGCTTGGATTGTATATAACGGCAGTGCTTTTTCCGAAGTGATGATGGCACAGGTCGATACCTTTGTTGGTGCTTTTGAAGAAGATGGCATAGACTGCACCTGTGTTTTGAATGAGCACCTTGCAGCGTTTACCGGCGCACCTGTGCAGGCTTCCGGAAAAGAGATGCCGGATTTTGTGCTTTTCTGGAGCAAAGACATTGTTCTGGCGAAGTGGCTGGAGGGCTGCGGCATACCTGTCTTTAATACGGCCGGTGGAATTTCCCTGTCGGACAATAAGCTGCTCACTTACCTGGCACTGATAAAAGAAGCCATACCGACACCGGCAACGGTTGCTTTCCCCATGCTTTATCCGGGCTATACATCAACAACTGAACAAATTACCTTTCTTTTGGATACGGTTGAAGGTGCTTTTGGCTATCCGCTCATTATAAAAGAAGCTTTCGGTTCTTTTGGTCTGCAGGTGCAGTTGATAGAAAACCGGAGGGATTTGACAGCGGCTTATCAGCGTTTGATGCATCAACCAGCCCTTTTTCAGCAGTATATTGCCTCTGCCCGTGGCGTGGATATGCGGGTGCAGGTGGTGGGAAACACGGCCGTTGCAGCCATGAAACGCATCAATGCAAACGATTTTCGCTCCAATGTGACCATCGGCGGTACCATAGAAGCCTGCGAGATTCCGAAAGACTATGCCATCATGGCGGTTCGGGCTACGAAAGCATTGGGACTGCATTTTGCCGGTATCGATTTATTGATGGATGCAGATGGCTCACCCATAGTCTGTGAAGTGAACTCCAATGCATTTGTTAAGAACATTTCCCGCATCAGCGGGGTGGACGTTGCCGGGAAAATTGTCAGGGAGATTCTTTCCGTCGTTTTGAAAAATCGTGTACTGTAAAACAAAAACCCCTTGTAACAATACAAGGGGTTTTGTTTTTTTGAACGAACACCCGAAGGTATCCATCCGCTATGCAGTGGGCCTTTGTTATTTCTTTTTCGCAACTTTCTTTTCTTTGACACTGGCTTTTTCTTTGACATTGACTTTTTCTTTCAAGTCTTTGCCGGCACGGAAGGCAGGTGCTTTTGAAGCAGCAATCTGAATTTTTGCCTTTGTTTGCGGATTGACACCGGTACGGGCAGCACGATCTTTAACTTCGAATGTGCCAAAACCAACGAGCGTTACTTTCTCGCCTTTTGCGAGGGATTCTTCAACACTTTCAACAAAGCTGTTCAGTGCGGCTTCAGCATCTTTTTTGCTGAGATCGGCTTTTTGAGAAATGCTTTGAACCAAATCTGCTTTATTCATGACAATTTCCCCTTTCGATAATTGGATTTGGGAATGAGTTCAGCATTATTCTATCACAAATTGTTCCAATTGCCAGTTTTTTTGATAAAAAATAAATATATTTTCCTTCGCAGCCTGTATTATAAACAGTTTTCAGCGTAATAGCCGCTGTATTTGAACGGATGATATACTTCCAGCGTCAAGTTGCATGCCGCAACTTGCATGAAAAAGCCGAAAATCGACTTTTGTATGTAATGCTTTTGATATTTGTCATTCATTTTCTTCTTTCATTGGGCAACATGGGTTTATTTGAGTCATGATACAATGAATTCATACGATACAGGCACTCGTGTATTGTATCGCTGACATATACAGCTATTGCAAAGCTACTACATTAGGCGAAGCTTCATACATAAACATACGTAAATGAAATTAAAAAGCGCACGAATCTAAATATCAACGATACAGTACACTAGTGTACCGGCTGATTGATATATAGCTAAAAACCGGTGTGCATGAAAACCGGTGATGAACGGTTATAAAACAAGGAATGGTTATGACTGATACTCACATTATGTTAAATTTGAACCAGACAGAACACTAGAAACAGGACTAATTAAAATGTTCCTAAAGCAAGACCATGGAAATACCATTGTTATGCCTGCCAAGGTCACGATCTGAGCGCAGTTCTTCACAGGAATCAAGGAAGCGTATCGCGTCGGGTGTGAATATTTCCCATTTTTCACCGGGGAGCCAGCACTTGATGGCTCCTTTATTCTTGAGGCGCTCCAATTCCATTTGGATGGCCACGCGGATGCGGCCACCGGTGCCGGAGGAACCATAGCCGTGAATCAGCTTCACCACCACAACACGGTGCGCACGGGCAGTTGCCAGCTCACCGCTGAGGCGGCGCAGGGCGACATCTACAGTGGGCAACCCTAACTCTATATTGACAGTGATAAATTTTCGTACCATTGATTGTCCTTCTTCCTCAGTACTTGGATGAATGATTCTGAGCGGTTTTTTTCTTGTCACGATTATATCACGCTTGTCCTCACTTTCGAAAAAATGGTAAGATTGATTGCACTGCAACAACTCGAAAACAATCCCATTTCAGCCATAAAACATGGCGCACATCCCGTTTTTATGGCTGAAAAGGGGTGTTTTCAAAACTTTTACTGCTGGTTTATATTCAATGAAGAGTTGCTGCAGTGAAATCAAGATTATTTCAATACATTCTGCTTGCAGGGAGGAAATCCATGAAAAAATATGTGATGGCACTGGACCAGGGGACCACAAGTTCAAGAACTGTTCTTTATGACGTTCATGGGGAAACAGTGGGCATTGCAAATAAGTCCTTTGCACAGCACTACCCGAAACCGGGTTGGGTTGAACACGATGCCATTGAAATATGGACATCCCAGTTGGCAACCATGAAAGAGGTGCTGCAGAAAGCCGATGTTTGTGCAGTAGATATCGCCGCCATCGGCATTACCAACCAGCGTGAATCGGTTGTGGTTTGGGAAAAAGACAGCGGAAAGCCTATACACCCGGCCATATGCTGGCAGTGCCGGCGCACGGCAGAAATCTGTGCCGGTTGGACGCAAGATGGTATGGAACCGCTTATCCGTGAGAAAACCGGATTGGTGATTGATCCTTATTTTTCAGGTTCAAAAATAAAATGGATTTTGGATTTGGATCCGGTCAACCGCTCCCGTGCAGAAAAAGGGGAATTGCTGGCCGGTACCATCGATACCTGGCTGGTATGGCAGTTAACCGGAGGGCGGGTGCATGTTACTGATTGCTCCAATGCATCCAGAACCATGCTGTTCGACATTCACCGGCTTCGTTGGGATGACGATTTATGCCATCTCATGGATATTCCCAAGGGGATGTTGCCGGAAGTCGTCCCATCCTCGGGTATTGTCGGATATACAGACAGGCAATGGCTGGGCGCAGAAATTCCCATCGCCGGTATAGCAGGGGACCAGCAGGCGGCCTTGTTCGGCCAGGGCTGCAGAACGGCCGGCACACTGAAAAACACCTACGGCACCGGCTGTTTTCTCTTGATGAACACCGGTGACAAACCTGTAATGTCGCAGAATCGCTTGCTGACAACCCTTGCCTGGGATATCGGGAAGGGTCCTGTTTATGCCCTGGAAGGTGGGGTTTTCCACGCCGGCTCGGCGATACAATGGTTGCAGGAAGGGATGGAAATGGTGGGTTCCGGGAAAGAAGCGGATATTTTGGCAGAAACCGTGGCAGACTGTAGCGGGGTGGTTTTTGTGCCTGCCTTTACAGGTCTGGGTGCACCCTGGTGGGATATGTATGCTGCCGGAACGATGATTGGCATTACCCGCGGAACCACAAAAGCCCATATGGTGCGTGCAGTGCTGGAATCGATTGCATTTCAGTCGTTGGATGTTGTGGACGCCATGGTTTCGGATGCCGGAAAACAACTCCGCCAACTCCGGGTGGATGGCGGTGTCAGCAAAAGCAGCTTCTTGATGCAGTTTCAGGCAAATTTACTGGGAGTGGAAGTGCTGCGCCCTGTGAACATTGAAACAACTGCGGCCGGTGCAGCCGCATTGGCGTCTTTGGCCATCGGTTTATCGGATGCGGATACTGCCGGTCCCGGTTGTGCAACCGGTGAAATTTTCCATCCGAAAATGGCGCGTGGGCAGGCAATGGAAATGCACCAACAATGGAAAAGAGCCGTGAAAAGGTCTTTGGGGTGGTATTCGGGCACAACCGATGTTCAAATATAGAATAAAAACTAACAGTAAAAATAAACACATGATTGATTCTGGTGTTCGAGTTATTACGGTAGAATTATGATTTTACCCCGGAAAGCCGTTTCACGAAATTACCCCGCGAATTTTTTTGCGGGGGATTGCAACAAAGATAACAAGAAGTGCATTGCACATCGGACCGGTTTCCCTGCATATACAAAAAAACAGGAAACAGGTATAATAATGGCACACAAGCGAAAAAACCTTTATCCACAGGATAAAGCCAATAGGAGCAATTTCATGCAATTAAAAAAACAAGGACATGCAAAAAAGATGAAACGGTCTATTTTTTTATCCCTGTTCACACTGATGTTTATGGTGGTTTCTACAGCACCATGGCAGGCGGGGTCCACTTCCTTTGGAACCCCGGCCATTGCTGCTCAATTTCCTGAAACGGTTCGCGTGGGCATTTATTTTGGGGGTGACAATGTAAGCACGGTTTCTCTTAGGAGCAATGCAGGGCTTCAAATTAAAGCGCTTTCCCCAGACGGCACGTCCTTGCCTATATGGACTCAGGCAGATGCCAACACCTGTTATATTCGAAAAGATGCTTATTTTGTTCTGACTACTAATGGAAAAACTGTAGAATTCACCCCCTCCGCACCGTTATCCGGTGAGCGCAGTGGTCCTTTTCATCTTCAAATTGGCGGCGCACAGGGGGATTATGCAACGGCAGCCGCAGTGGTTTTAGTATTGCGCAATTCAGGTGTTAAGGCCTATCCTGCTTATGAAAACGGCTGGTTTGTCTGGTCTGGCTTTTACCTGGACAACGATGCGGCCAACAATGGCAAACGGGCTGTGGCCGATGCCATCGGTTCATCCAATATTACGGTCATTCCGGCAACGAACCAGCGTTATACCCTCTTGGATGCCAACCTGAATCCGGTGTGCCTCTATGGTGGGGTGAACGGTTTGCTAACGGTTATTCCCGTGGTAGCGGGGGAACTTCTGGTCATCAACGGCAAACGCTATCGCGGCACTATGGAATTCAGACGCTATCCGGACAGTGATTTGACATTGATCAACACGTTGGGAATAGAACCTTACCTCTATGGTGTGGTTCCCAGCGAATTGGAAGCCTCTGCACCAGAAGAAGCCTTGAAAGCCCAGGCGGTGGCGGCAAGAACTTATACCTATAAGAACATGAATAAATACAAAAAATGGGGTTTTGATTTGACTGATACTATTTCTTCCCAGGTATATAGCGGCTATGAAGGGGAGAAGGTGCAGACAAACCTGGCTGTGGACAACACGAGCGGACAAAAAGCTCTGTATAACGGGCAATTGGCCAGCCTTTTCTATTTCAGCTCCAGTGGTGGTATGACTGAAGACAATGTGAATGTGTGGGGTTACGATTTTCCATATCTGAAAAGTGTTCAGGATCCCTACGAAGCCAAAAATTCGTACAATTACTACTGGCAGAAAGTACTGACAGCAGCTGATATCGAGAAATATTTGCTTACTTCCGGTGTGGATCTTGGAACTGTTTTATCAGTCACTACTTCTGAGTTTTCTATATCCAAGCGGGTGATTAAACTGCGTATTGTCGGTACAAAACAAACCATGGTCTTTCAAAAAGATGCCTGCCGCACGCTCCTTGAGTTCCCAAGCCAGATGTATACCCTTGGCGGAGCACCCACCATGGCGGTGCTTTCTGCGGATGGGTCGGTTGTTGAACTGCCGCCGGGTGGCTTATCCGTGATGAGCGCTGGTGGCATGGGCAGTGTTCCTGCCGGCGGCAGTGTGGCGGTGGCTATTGGTGGCGATGGCAGCCTGGCCTACACTGGGACGGCCAGCGGTGTGTTTGTGTTTACCGGTTTGGGTTGGGGGCATGGGGTCGGTATGAGCCAGGAAGGTGCGAAAGGCTTTGCCCGCAATGGTTATACCTACACGCAAATTTTACAGCACTACTTCCCGGGGGTTACCATTCAATAAGGACCAGACCTGCAGTCAGCACGGGCATCATTTTCGATGTGCAACTGTCCTACGTGAACACATGCTCAATGACCGTGAGATGTGTTCAGATTGAAGCCATTCTGTTAACACATTCAATAAGGAGAAACAATGAAAAAGATTTTTCCCTGGTTATGGATGATACCTGTCACTTTCCTTGTTGGATTGGATCAGGCAACAAAACAGTTTTTTTCTGTGAACCGCGGTGATTTTCAAGAAAAAGTAGTCATTCCTGACTTCTTTTACCTGACGTATTTGGAAAACAGGGGTGCTTCTTTTAGCATGTTTCAGAATTTTCGCTGGGGTCTTGTTGCATTAACGGTCATTGCCCTGGTGGTGATGGTTGTGTTTTTTCAAAAGAACAAAGGATTTCTGGTAAGGCTTTCGTTGATGCTGGTCATTGCCGGCGCTGTTGGTAACCTGATTGACCGGGTGCGACAAGGTTTTGTGGTAGATTTTCTACATTTTTACCCCTTTGGTTATGATTTCCCGGTATTTAACGTTGCAGATATATGTGTGGATGTCGGTGCAGCGCTCCTAATTATCTGGCTCTTGTTTTTCTACCACGCAAGCGAGGAAAACCATGAAAAAAAATCCGTACAATGATGAGATAATAGAGAGAGTACCTTCTGACAAAGCCGATGAAGAATTTCTGGACAATACAGTAAAAACTGATGAAGAATCTGATGAAGAATCTGATGAAGAATCTTTGGACAATGCCGTTCAAACCGATGAAGAATCTGATGAAGAATCTTTGGACAATGCCGTTAAAGCCGATGAAGAATCTGATGAAGAATCTTTGGACAATGCCGTTCAAGCCGATGATGCATTTGTAAATATGGATATTCTGGAAGAAGACGGAGATATCGATTCGGATGAATACAATCCCGATGGCAGCCGTACAATCCTTTTAACGGGGTCAGATTCCGGAGAACGGCTGGATGTTTTTTTAAGTACCGCTATCAATGACCTATCTAGAACACGCGTCCGTCAACTGATTGATGCAGGGCTGGTTTTGGTTCGCGGGAAAGTGGCAAAGGCCAGTCAGAAGATCCAGGTCGGGTGGCCGGTTTCGGTGAATCTACCCTCGCCAGTTCTGTTAAAAGCCTTCCCGCAAAATATTCCTTTGGATGTGCTTTACGAAGACACAGATATTTTGGTGGTCAACAAAAAAAAAGGAATGGTTGTTCATCCTGCACCGGGTCATAGCGAAGGAACCCTGGTTCATGCGTTGTTGTACTATTGTGGGGATAGGCTTTCTGATATCAACGGTGTTATCCGGCCAGGGATTGTTCACCGCATTGACAAGGATACTTCCGGACTCCTGGTGGTGGCTAAAAGCAATCCGGCACACCAGGCTTTGTCGGAAGCCATGAAACAGCATGCGGTGGAAAGAAACTATCTGGCGGTTGTAGACGGGGTTATTAAAACTGATGACGGTACCGTGGATGCCCCGATTGGGCGGCATGCCAAAGACCGGAAAAAAATGGCGATTAATGTGAGAAACGGGCGTTCTGCCATTACCCACTATCAGGTAGTACGCCGATTTCGCCATTATACGCTTATCCGTTGTGTTTTGGAGACTGGCAGAACGCACCAAATCAGGGTACACATGGCATCCATCGGTCACCCTGTCAGTGGAGATACTGTTTACGGTTCCGGTTGTAAATTGATGCAAACTGACGGACAAGCCTTACATGCCAAATCGCTGTCTTTTGCACATCCAATAACAAAGACACCGATGCAATTTGTTTCGGAAGACCCGGAATGGCTGGCAAAGTTGCTCGATATTCTGGAAAAGCGTGATGATTAGGTGGTAACTTTGGCTGCTCCCAGGTCATGGTGGCAGACAAGCACAAACGTTTGTAGACACAATGAATTCTGTAGGTGTATAATTTGAAGCATATCCATCGCCTTTAGGATGAAACCTGATAATGCGCAGCATTTTCAGCAGGCTTTGTGCGAACACGACGAGGACGCATGGGGTACATACCTGAAAATGTGCAGCATTTTTTCAAACTATGTGTCAACACGAAGAGAATAGCACAGGTATAAAAGGGTTTGACAAGAGAACAGGAGAATAAAAATGGCAATAGGAAATGTTTCGTTTAATGTAGAGGGTATGCGTTGCGAACACTGTGTAAAAACTTTGAAGACAGCACTTTCTGTTTTGAATGGTGTTATTGAAGTTTTTGTGGACTTGGCGGCAAAACGTGTTGCCGTCGAGTATGACGATGAGCGAATGCAACCCGAAACCTTGAAGGGAACCATTGAAGATGCCGGTTATAAAGTACGGTAATCGGTCATATGCAGAATTGATTGGGTGCCTGTCCGGTTGCCGGCCAGGCACTTTTTTTGGATAAAAGAGGATATGAAAGGGTGAAAAATCGATATGACCGGTATGATGGGCGGTACCTTTGACCCCATACACTATGGGCATTTGCGCTTGGCAGAACACATTATGGAAGAGTTTTCACTCGACGAGATTCTGTTTGTTCCAGCCGGTTCACCGCCCCACAAAGAGAACAGCGATATTTTGCCAGCCAAACATCGTTTAGCAATGACCCGCCTGGCCATAGCCGACAATGAACGTTTTCAATTGATGGATTTCGAAGTGCTGCAAAAGGGGTACTCCTACACAGCCGATTCCCTGCGTTTTTTGAAGGAACAGGGTTTTTCATCGCTTTCTCTCATTATGGGTGCGGATTCAGTTGTGCAGATGAAACATTGGTATAAACCGGAGCGTATACTGTCACAAGCGCGTATTGTGGTTGCACCGCGTGCTGAGATTGATGAAGACCGATTACTGGCGGCTGTGGATGAACTGAAAAAGCTGTACAGTGCCGATGTCGTGGTGTCCGGTGGGATGCTGCTGCCCTACGCATCTACGAATATTCGTGCACGTGTGGCGCAGGGGGAGAGCATCCGCTACCTGGTGCCGGAACCGGTGCGTCAGTATATCCTGCAGCATGGGTTTTATAAAAAGGAAGCGGACTGAATGTGTTATGCGAAGGCAAGAAGTACCGCGTATCTAGGTTCTTTATTTGTCAAAAGGAAGCGGACTGAATGTGTTATGCGAAGGCAAGAAGTACCGCGTATCTAAGTTCTTTGTTTGTCAAAAGGAAACGGACTGAACGTGTTCCAAACAAACAGTCCCATACCGTATATCTTGAATTATAGTTTGCTAGAAGGAAGCGGGGGCATAGGGTATGGACAAGACAATAAAAGTGGTTGACATTGAAGCGTTTATTCGCAAAAACCTGAACCCGGAACGTTACCGCCATTCCGTTGGTGTGATGGAAACCGCTGAAAAGTTGGCTAAACACTATGGTGAAGATGTGGAAAAAGCTGCTTTGGCCGGTATATTGCACGATTGTGGGAAAAACTGTGCCGGGAAAGACCCTGTAAACCGTTTGCTGGCCATTGGATACCCAGTGTCGGAGATGGAGCGGCTGGATCCGGAATTGTTGCATGGACATATTGGTGCTTTGATTGCCTCGGAAATCTTTGATATTCAGGATGAAGGGATATTGTCTGCTGTATCCTGGCATACAACCGGAAAGCTAGGCATGTCTCCGCTAGATAAAATTATTTATATTGCTGATTATATAGAACCAAACCGCGATTTTGAGTGGGTTCACCCCATACGCAGCGCGGCTTACGAAGATATGGACAAATGCCTGGTGATGTGTGCGGATTGCACCTTGACCTTTGTCATGAAAAAAGGGAAGCCCATCCATCCCGCCACGGTGGCGATGCGCAACGAAATATTGTTACAGGCAGGTGGCACAAAACGATGAAAGACCAGCACCCTGCATTGCGAAGAAGAAAAACACTTGCAACAAGGTAAATTATCGATGTGAAACGAAATATTGCTATATACAGGTAAATGTGAAACGAAATATTGTTATATACAGGTAAAATTGTATGCGTAACACCCTGCCATGCATTGCAAAACATGGATAAAAGCGTTACGATAGTCACTGGATATATGAAGAGGTTGACAGCAAAGGAGCGGAATGAATACTGAAAAAGATGAAACATCCGAATGGGAAAACTCTGAAAAGGAAATGAAAAAACTGGAAGCCTACAGACTGGAAGCAGCCAGTCAGGAAGCGCTGAAACTGGAAACAGCCAATCAGGAAGCGCTGAACCGGGAAGCTCATGGGCATGCAGCGTTTGAAAATAATACATCTGAGTTCGAAACGGCCAAACGCAAAGCTTCAGAACAGGGCTTGCACCCTATAGAAAGTGCCAAGCATAAAAAATCAAACCCGGTGAAAGAATTGCTGGAATGGGTTCTCTATATTGTAGCCGCCTTTGTGTTGGCGTCCCTGTTGCAAAGTGAAGTGTTTGCACTGACCGAAGTGAATATGAGCTCCATGGAAACAACGCTCATCCCGCATGACAAGCTGATTATGAGCAAATTGGCCTATCGCTTCACTGAACCCCAAAAAGGGGATATCCTCATCTTTTTGAAGGATGAAAGCATTGATGGATTCATTGGGCGCATGACCGTATATATACAGGATGTATCTAAAAAATTTCATGGTGAATTTCGTCAGAACCGCCTCATCAAAAGGGTTATTGCGGTTGCAGGCGACACACTTGAAATCAGGAACAACCAGGTCATCGTCAACGGAGAAGTGCAGAATGAACCTTTTGCACGCATCGATCCCGACGAAAACCGGGTGGTGAACGGCGAATTGCCACTGATGACAATTCCTCAAGGAAAGATTTTCGTGATGGGGGATAACCGTGGGAAGAGCATGGACAGTCGTGCCTTCGGTGTTGTGGATACAAACTCTATCGAGGGCAAGGCCATGTTTCGAGTAGCGCCGTTTTCGAAGTTTGGCGGTTTATACAGCAAGCAATGAGGTGGCTGTTCACGACCATCACCAATTGGTTTTCTTTATGATTGTACTCCTAAAAGTCAGATAGTGAATTTTTAGATTGTAATTCCTTTATTCCCTCTTCGTAAGACGGGTGCAAACCGATAGTCAGACCGTTTTCCGGGAAGGAAAAAATTGAATGTGTATTATAAATCCTTTGGTTCTTGGAGGACAAGGAAAGCATGGGGAAAACCGATAGCTACACCGTTTGCCGGGAATGCACCAATTGACTGCGTATTACGGACCTTTGGTTCTTGGAGGACAAAGAAAGCATGGGGAAATCGTTCATTGAATTGAAAGGGCTGACAAAGTCGTATAACGGCAATGTGGTGGTGGATCACCTAAATTTGACCATTCGTGAATATGAGTTTGTCACGCTTTTGGGACCCAGTGGCTGTGGAAAAACAACCACCTTGCGTATGATTGGCGGCTTGATGCTGGTTGTTAGCATTACCACGGTTGGCGCCTTTGACTCAGTAGGGTCGATCTTGGT
>JBBRWP010000004.1:0-43230 GCA_038249175.1 Acetivibrionales bacterium | reverse complement strand
CAGTTCCCCAGGCGGCTACGTATTGAAACGTTCCCACCCGTATATGGCTGGATGCCACACGTGTCAAAACGGCTCCAGAAAATAACGACTCTCGAACAATTGATTCACCCGTTGTGACAACAGCAAGACTTCTAGTTGTGGGAATCCTAAGTGCAAACATGGCTTCACTGATGATATACTCTCGCAGCATAGGGCCTATGGCTGCACGGCCGTCGCCTCTTCTTGAATACGCTGTTTGACCCGAGCCTTTTAGCTGGATGTCAAAGCGTTCTCCACGTGATGTCACTTGTTCCCCCAGCAAAAGTGCTCTCCCGTCTCCCAGCATCGTGAAACTTCCAAATTGATGACCTGCATAGGCTTGAGCCAGCGGGGTTGCACCCTCGGGAAAGGTATTTCCAGCCAAAATGGATAGGCCATCTTCACGCTTCAGTGCTGCGACATCCAGTTCAAGTGCAATTGCCAATGGTTCGTTCAGTACAATCAGCTGAGGATTTTTTACGGTATTCACTGCTTGATAACTGTATAATGCAGCGGGTAATTCTGCATAGGTGTTTTCTAAATGCCACCCGGCATCTACTTTCTTTTCATTTTTGTTCATATATGCAACACCCCTTTCGACCATCATGTCGTTACCATCAGTTTATCAAATTTGCGTTGCTGTCACAACAAGAACTGCCGGAGATACGTTATCGTGGTTGGCCCTTTCTACCTGGCCGGAAATGGTGTTATACATAGGCATCCTCCAGATTTCACGCGCTGTACGAAGGCATAGCGTCTCATTGATGAAAAAATAACGCTGCAGCTCAAGATGAGCCCAATCATATCAAGTCCGGCGACCTGGTTTTCATCAATATGGGTGATCTGCATAAAACGATTGATGCGGGCTTACCTGTCCATGAAAGAATTGTTATCAACTTTAAAAAAGAGTTTTTAGGGACGATTGGTGATGGTCTTTTCCTACACATTGCTGCACATAGTTGAAGACACATTTCCTTATACTCTTCATTTAATTCAGTATCAAAGAAACCAATGATAAGTTCTGCAACCTCATTGTATTTGTATACTAATTCATTAGGAACTTTTATACTTTTCTTCGATTCCATGTAAGTTCATCTTTCCCAATAAAAAACGCTATTTTCCAAAAGTCGCTTTGTATAAATATTTTGTATCGCCCAAGATAGATTTCCAAAGAGAGCAATCTATCGTTTATAATCGCTTTTCACAAATCTATTCTTTTAATCACCCTTATACTCAATTGTTTGGAAACCTTCAAACGATTTTACAAGCATACTTGCAAATCGTTTCATATTAACGTCTAAATTTCTTTTGTCAGCACCCTTATTCTTGATGGATGTCTGCTTCACCGTTATTCTCTGCTGTCCGTGATCACGCACAACATACTGCTGGCACCACTAATTCATCTTGTCATGAATCCTGTTGCAACTAACTCTGGCCTGTAATGTCGAATCTGGTTGGAAGTTTCATATTTTTTCAATCCTTGTTGACAACGCAAACAGATGTGATAAACTATAAATAACAGAGCCCGCCGCGCCTCTCAACGATGCGTACCATGGCGGGACGTTTTATTTCGTGAGGAATATATGGGGAAAACACTTAAACCGGCTACTACATGTGAAGAACAAGTACAGCTTCTTATAAACCGTGGAATAACTGTATGTGACGAGAAACGAGCATGCACTGTTTTGGGGCACTTAAACTATTATCGACTTTCTGCATATATGCTTCCTTATAAGTCTAAGAATGGTGAATATCAGAATATTAATTTTGAAAAAATTCTTGCCATATATACATTTGACCAAGCACTAAGATCATGTATCTTTAGCTTTGTTGAACAAATAGAAATCACAATAAGGACAAGAATTGCGTATTTTCATGGCCATTCATATGGTCCCGAAGGTTATTTAAATGTAAAAAACTTTGTAAATCCAGAACTACATAAACGGATGATTGACTCATTCAATCGTGAGAAGGATACATGCAAGAATCTTTTATTTGTGAAGCACCATGATGCGCACTATGGTGGTAAAATGCCTGTATGGGCTGCCGTTGAGATATTATCACTCACGGCAATTTCTAATTTTTACGCTAATATGCCAACGCAAGATCAGAAAACTGTTGCCCAAAAATATGGCATAGGTTCTGAATACCTTCGGAGTTGGCTTATTTGCATTTGCGAACTTCGAAATAGGTGCGCACACTATATGCGATTATACTACTACAACTTCCTATCAACGCCTAAAATAGTAAAAAACGATTCTGCACTTGACCCAAATAATTATAAATTATTCAACATTTTATATGTTGGTAGATATTTGATAGGTGGTCGTGATGAATTTTGGGATCCATTGAAAATACGGTTAAAGAATATAGTGGATGAGTTTTCAGAACATATTGATATACACCATATAGGTTTCGCTGATAATTGGTTCAATCTTATAAAATAACAAAACTGTTGTAACAGAGTTACCGAACAAGACCGGACGGCGTCAGTTTGCGTCACCAATCCCCATGATAAAATAACCCGTTTGGTCGTACCAAGTCTCACCGAAAATTATAAAAGTTAGCAAAAACCCGTGAAAATTTGGAAATATAAGTTTTTCAAAAGAAAAGTAAAAGGCCGTCAAACCTGCTATATCAGCGTGTTTTACGGCCCTTTTCATGGAGCCCTTAATCGGAATCGGACCGATGACCTCATCCTTACCATGGATGCGCTCTACCGACTGAGCTATAAGGGCTTGTTCGCTTTGTGGAGCGGGTGAAGGGAATCGAACCCTCGTGATCAGCTTGGGAAGCTGGAGTTCTACCATTGAACTACACCCGCAAATCGAAAACCAACGCAGCGAATACCATTCTAGCACACAGAATCCCTTTTTGTCCATAGCTTTTTCTGGCAAATCCGCCCATCGGGTAACGCCGAAACGATGTCCCGGTATCGCCGGAACAGTGTCCAGAAATTTCCGGTATTGGTGTCTGAAGATTCAGAATACGCAATTGCGTCTTTCTTCGAAATCAAGAATGGAAATTGGCATGTGGAGAGCGAATCGTTATATAATGAAAACAAATAAAACAGCTTTGCACAGCAATATTCTAGGAGGTACCCCCATGTATCACGATTTCAAAGCATTCCAATTCTCATCTTTTGCGGAAGTGCGTGCCACAATTCAGGAAATGGCATTGGATTTACCACTCTCCCAAAACCTTTCCATCCTTTCCAAACCAGTAGCGGTCGGTCCCTGGACCATCCCGAATGCCCTGGCCTGTCATCCGATGGAAGGCAGTGATGCCAACCTGGATGGGAGCCCTGGACCTCTTACCGTACGTCGCTATGAACGATTTGCCTCCGGCGGTGCCGGCCTCATCTGGTTTGAGGCGGTTGCCGTGGTTCCTGAGGGAAGGGCCTCTGCCAGACAGTTGGCCATCAATGATAATAATCTGTCTGCTTTTACCACTCTGGTCAGCCAGATTCGAAAAACGGCTGCTGAAGCCATGGGTGCGGAACATGAGGTGATAATTCTGATGCAGCTGACCCATTCCGGTCGCTTCAGCAAACCTGACGGGCAAAGACAACCCATCATCGCCTGCCACAATCCCATTTTAGATGAACGTTGCGCGGTGGATGACACAACGGTTCCCATAACGGACATGCAGTTGGAAACACTGGAAGAACAGTTTGTAAAAGCCGCGCTGTTGGCCCAAAAAGCGGGATTTGACGGTGTGGATATCAAGGCCTGCCACCGATACCTGGTCTCTGAACTCTTGTCCGCTTATACACGCCCGGGCAGGTACGGCGAGACTTTTGAAGGGCGAACACGTTTTATCCTGAATGTGACGGAACGTATCCAAAAAGCTTGTGGCCCGACATTCCTGTTAGGTGCCCGGATCAATTTGTATGATGGTATTCCTTACCCCTATGGTTTTGGTGTAGACAAAGAGGATGTGCTGCAGATGGATGCCTCAGAACCCTTAGAACTGGCCCGCTTACTCCATAGCAAGGGTGTTCGTCTGTTAAGTGCAACCATGGGCACGCCTTACTACAATCCACACGTGAACCGCCCTTATGACAAAGGTGGCTACCAGCCGGATGAACACCCGCTGGTCGGCGTGGAAAGACTGCTCCAGGGGGCAGCAACCATACAGAAAGCGGTGCCTGGACTGGCTGTTGTGGGCACCGGTTACAGTTGGCTGCGTGAATACGCGCCTTATCTGGCTGCCGGCGTTATCGAAACACGAGGTGCTTCACTGATTGGCTTTGGACGGGAAGCCTTCGCCTATCCTGATTTTGCACGTGACATTCTCTTTGAAAACAAGATGTATAAACAAAAATGCTGCATTACTTGTGGTAAGTGTGCAGAAATACTCCGGGCTGGCGGGACGGCCGGCTGTGTTATCAAGGACTCGGTTGTTTATGGTCCAATTTATAAAGAGGCCTGTGGAGAGACTACAGTATGATAGAACAAAACAGCCTGCGGAGGGACAACAGTATGATAGAACAAAACAGTCTGCGAAAGTTCAACAGTATGATAGAACAAAAAAGCCTGCGAAAGTTCAACAGTATGATAGAACAAAACTGCCTGCGGAGGGACAACAGTATGATAGAACAAAACAGTTCCGCAAAGGCAAGCCTCCGATATTTTGCAAGTGGAGGTGTACCGTCATGACGGGCCAAAAAGTAGCACTGGTTAGTGGTGCAACAAGGGGTATCGGTTATGCCATTGCAGAACATTTAGCACTGGACGGCTTTGCACTGGCTGTTACTGGAACACGCCCGGAACAGGATGTCTTAGAGGCACTCAAAAAATTACGAGCTCTCGAGCAGCCCGTGCTGTATATCCAAGGGGACATCAGTCAATCGGCAGACAGAACACGGTGGGTTGATACCACGGTTCAAAACTATGGTCGTATCGATGCACTGGTCAATAATGCAGGTGTTGCCCCGGAGGTGCGCCGGGATTTACTTGAAATGACGGAAGAAAGCATGGATAGGGTGTTGGGCATTAATTTGAAAGGTACCTTTTTTCTAACACAGGCGGTGGCCAAAGAAATGATAATTCTCAAACAACAGGGACTGATGTTTTACCCTGTCATCGTGAATATTTCATCTGTTTCTGCTTACGCCGTATCCACACAGCGCGGTGAATACTGCATCTCCAAAGCCGGGCTTTCAGCAGTGACGCAGTTATTTGCCGACCGCCTGGCAGAGTACGGCATTGGTGTACATGAAATCCGGCCTGGTGTCATCAAAACCGATATGACAGCCGGGGTTACCGAAAAATATAACACCATGATTGCTGCCGGACTTTCCCCAATCAAACGCTGGGGTATGCCCGAAGATGTGGCAGAGGCGGCCTCCTTCCTTTGTTCAGGCCGACTTTCCTTCTCGACAGGGGAAGTGATCAATGTGGACGGGGGATACCATATACGTCGGCTTTAAACAGAAGGGAATGCACCTATGGAAAAACAAAACATATGCATTGATGGCATAATGCTAGACGTTTACAGCATGAACACCCTTGTCGTAGGCAGTGGCTGTGCCGGTTTCAACGCAGCCGACCGGCTTTTTTCGCTGGGGCAGAGAGATGTGGCCATCCTAACTGAGGGGCTTTGCATGGGCACGTCACGCAATACCGGTTCGGATAAGCAGACGTACTATAAGCTGACCCTGGCCGGTGATTCAGATGATTCTGTACAGGATATGGCACAAACGTTTTTTGCAGGAGGCGCCATGCATGGCGATATCGCGCTGGTTGATGCCGCACTGTCCGCCCGGTGCTTCCTGCGCCTCGTCGATTTGGGGGTTCCCTTTCCGCACAATGCATTCGGCGAGTTCGTCGGTTATCGTACGGATCATGATATACGGCTGCGTGCAACTTCTGCCGGACCGCTGACCTCGAAATATATGACAGAAGGGTTGGAAACTGAAGTAAAGCGCAAGGGGATTCAAATTTTTGATCGTTTTCTGGCCATTGGTATTCTGACAACGGAGGAAGAAGTACAGCCTGACACAGAGCCCATAGAATGTCGTTTGCAGAATAGGCTTTCCTCCTTGCATGACAATGACAAAACAGGAAAACAGTCTGAACATCAGATGAAAGTCCCTTCAAATAAGCCATCAAAAGCCATCGGCCTCATTGCCCTGAATCTCAGTGACTTGGAGAATGATGCGCATGGCATCACCCTTTTTAATTGTACGAACATCATTTATGCCACAGGTGGCCCCTCCGGCATGTATGCGCACACTGTCTATCCGGAAAGCCAGACCGGAGCATCAGGCATTGCGCTAGAAGCTGGTGCACGCGGGATTAACCTGACCGAATCACAATATGGTATTGCGTCAACCGCTTTTCGGTGGAATCTCTCCGGCACCTATCAACAGGTGCTGCCCCGATATATATCCACAAAACCAGACGGATCGGATGAAAAAGAATTTCTAAATGATGGGTTTACAGCACCCGGCAAAATGTTGGATGCTATTTTTCTCAAAGGCTACCAGTGGCCTTTCGACCCGCAAAAAATTCGGGATGGTGGTTCCTCTATGGTCGATTTGCTGGTTTGGCAGGAAACTGAAAAAGGCCGACGTGTTTTCCTGGACTATACGCAAAACCCCCGGCAAGGATGCTATGCCAACACAAATTCGCTAAACTTCAAACTTTTAGAGGAAGCCGTTTGTGACAATGCTTCTCGTTCTGATGCCCTGGACTTCAATCTATTAAGTGAAGCCGCTTATGACTATCTATACCGTTCTGCTGCCCTGTTTGGAAGGCCGATAGACCGCCTCCACCACATGAACCCGGACGCTGTTGCGTTGTTCCGCAACCATGGGATAGACCTTTTTAAGGATCTGTTGGAGATAGCGGTCTGCGCGCAACACAACAATGGTGGGCTTTTGGGCGATATCTGGTGGGAAAGCAACCTGCATCACTTTTTCCCCGTCGGTGAAGTGAATGGTTCCTTTGGCATCCATCGTCCGGGTGGCAGCGCCCTCAATGCAACGCAAAGCGGTAGTCTTCGTGCGGCTCAGGCGATACATGCGCGATACAATGAAGAACCTCTGTCACTTTCTGATTTCCGGGAACACGTAGCAGTACAGGTACAATCCCGTGTTCATCTGGCAAAAACCCTCTTGGGGCAATATGAGCAGCAAGAAGCGAACAATAAGACGAGTGATCCTCAAGAGATTGAAGATAACCCAAGTGACCCTCAAGGAATTGAAAATAAATCGAACGATCCTCAAGAGATTGAAGATAAACCGACTGATCCTCAAGAGATTGAAAATAACCCAAGTGATCCTCAAGAGATTGAATATAAACCGACTGATTATAAAATAACAACACCCATGCATGTGAACGAACTTCGCCAGAAGGTTGGAAGGCGCATGTCCCGTGTTGGCGCACATATCCGGCCCATTGCAGGCATGGCGGAAGCCGTGTGTGACGCGCATTTTGATTTACAGAAATTCCCTGAACAAGTCCGTGTGGCCAATGGTTATGAACTGGCGGATGCATTCCGACTGCGGGATATTTTGATAACACAATACGTTTATCTGGAAGCGATACAGGCCTATATGCAGGCTGGTGGTGGCAGCAGGGGTTCCTATCTGATTTGCAAAACCGCTTTTGGTGAAGTGCAGGAAACGAAGTGCTTGAAAGGAAGTGCTCCCGCAGGATTAGGCAATACAATTCTTCAGGAAGGGATGTCCGGCCGCCTAATCGCTAAAGATTTGCAAAAAAATGCCCTAACTGGTTTGGACTTTCTGGAAGAGAAATGCGAATTACGTCATAAGGTATGCGAAGTGGTGCTGATGATGGAAAAAGATGGGGCAAATGAAGCGCACTGCATATTTCAATGGACACCTGTCCGAAAAATTCCTGAGCGTGATAACTGGTTTGAAAGCGTTTGGCGCGATTATCGGGAAGGGTGTGTTTTTAACTCGCAAGAGAGCTGAGTACGCAATATGGTTAGCAGCGCTGTTTCAAATAAATAGTTGATTCTACCGTAATAACCCGAAAATGCTCCAATTTGATGCCAAATCGCGGCGTTAGGGGCAGTACAATGCTCCGCATTGTACTGGTAGACCGCGATATTGGCCTGAAATTGGGCATTTTCAATCGATTTTGCCTCCTTTGAAGTCGAAATCGGGGTTCTTACACCAGAATCATAGTTCAATCGTTTTTATTGCCCCGGTTTATTATTCTCATTGTCATCCCGATAAATTTCATCATCATCTACCAGGTCATCCTTATTGCTATCCAGGTCTACCAAATCATCAGCAGACAAATCGATGTCATGAAAAGCATCGTGGTTACGGATTTTTTCGCGCATGGCTTCGGCTGATTTTCTATGGAATATTCTTGCCAGCAGTTGTACTGGAGCCCTGACATCCTTAATTGCCACCAGATCAGCGCCTGAAGCCTCCCCGTTCTGAGCAGGCTCATCGTTTAGAACCGCCAACGCATCTTTTTGAATTGGCAGGCTATCACCCACCAATTTTTCATGAATGGAAAAGAGTATCATCAACAATTCAAAAAGAACGCGAACCAGAATGAGCAATAAAACCATGCCCACGAAGCCGCCAAACACATTCACCGCAAAGATGGTGATTACACCGCAAAATAGGATAAAAACCGAAAAGGCAATGTATAAAACCTTGCTCAGCACAGGCCACAACATACGGTCAAAACTTAAGAACTTCTGTATCCATTGCATCACCGTAATATTTTCTGACACATGCCTGGCGACAAACACGTAATACAGCCATATTCCTGCTATGAAAGAAAGGAGAATCAGGTAGGGCAATAGACCGGAAAAAGCACTTGTCATTTTTTGCAGGGCACCAAAAACACCCCATGAAGCTGCATTTTCCATGCTATATTTCCTCCGTTGCGATTAAAATTTGCATATTCTGTTCAGGATTGACCAGCAGTGCACCCAAAACACCCCATGAAGCTGCATTTCCCATACTACATTTCCTCCGTTGTATTCAAAAACTGCACACCCTTTTCAGCATTGACCAGCAGTGCGCCGTATTGCTGTGCCACTGCCAACAACCCATTATTCTCCGCTTCCGCCATGGAAAGTGCATGCACCATGCACCGTCCCGGATAGATGCGCAGTGCCGCCTCCAAGGCTGCTGCATTGCGTGTATCAATACAAATCGGTATGCTAACCGCACCAGCTACCGTTTGAACCATGTCTCGCAAAAGGGACACCTCATCCATTTCATCCAACCCATCAAACCCGACACCGCAAAGCACAACATCTGCACCATCATCAACATCTTCTCTTGCCAAATCAAAAAGTTC
Organism: Acetivibrionales bacterium; assembly: GCA_038249175.1. Taxonomy (GTDB): domain Bacteria; phylum Bacillota; class Clostridia; order DSM-8532; family DSM-8532; genus JAEWSN01. The sequence goes on along the minus strand of JBBRWP010000004.1, from coordinate 33,910 downwards.
ATCCACATCTGCGTTTCTCAATGTCTTTATATAATTTGCATCCTCGTAGGCACACAGCCGTCTGCCTACCTGCATAGATGCGCTGTTTATACCCACCTGCAGTGCTTTTCGATTGGAACATACCATTTCTTTGACAGGTGCATGCAACGGTTCATCCGTTATGGGTACGATATTTACTTCCAAAGCTTTTTGTTTTAAGGCTGCAATAAAGTCAGGATCTGTACCACAACAGCCGCCAAGGGCTTGTACGCCGCTGGCAAGTAGTTCAGGGACAAAGGAAGTGAAGCGTTGTACATCCATATTAAACACCGTCTTGCCTTCAAAAAGACTTGCTTTACCGGCGTTGGGTTTTGCAATTAAAGGAATTTGGGCGTAAGGCTGCATCGTTTGTATGACGCGAATCATCTCATCCGGTCCCGAAGAACAATTGGCCCCAACAGCATCGCAGCCCATCGATTGCAGCGTAACAAGAGCCGAAACCGGATCGGTGCCGGACAAGGTACGCATCCCTTCTTCAAAGGTCATCGTTGCCATTATAGGCAGATCGCAGAGCGAACGCACCGCAAGTACGGCTGCGCGAGCCTCCTGCAGATCCATCATCGTCTCTATGACAAAAAAATCCACACCACCTGAAAGCAATCCTTTGACCTGCTCCTGAAAACTGGAAACTATATCTTCAAAAGGGGTGTCCCCATAGGGTAGAATCATCTTGCCGCAAGGCGCCAAATCTCCTGCCACCAGGGCTTTGTCTCCTACCGCCTTTCTGGACAGCTTGGCCAAGGCTTCATTCATGGCAAAGGTTTCTTCCCCAAGGCCATGCATGGCCAGTTTGAAGCGGCTTGCTCCGAAAGTGAAAGTATAAACAATATCAGATCCAGCTTCTACATATGCTTTTTGCATCGCAATGAGGACCTCAGGGTTTTCGATGGCCCATTTTTCCGGACATACCCCCTTGGGCATCCCCCATTTCATCATTTGTGTACCGGATGCCCCGTCCAAAACGACCAATGGTTTTGTAAAGAGCTTGCGAAATGATTCTCTAACCATCAGGAGCCTCCATGACAACGTTTCTCTATCTTCTCGTTTTTATTGTAACATACCAGAAAGGATGCATCCACCGTTGCTGGCAAATGCATCCTTTCCAATTCTGGATTTTATTGCATGACATGTTAACAATTCTTATCTGTCTCTTACCCTTTCCTGTCGCCACTTATCAACGATTTACAGCTTGTCCAATCATTATGAAAGCCCATTCTTATCCATCTTTTATTCTTTCCTGTCGCCACTTATCAAAGATTTACAGCTTGTCCAATCATTAGGAAAGCCCATTCTTATCCATCTTTTATTCTTTCCTGTCGCCACCCTCAGTTGTCTCCGAGGCTTGCTCTGTTGTCTGATTTGGTGTTTGTAATGGCACTTCGGTATTCACCGGCGCATGCGTCTGGTTCTGCATGTTAGTTTGCATCGGGTTCTGCATGTTGGCTTGCATCGGGTTCTGCATGTTGGCTCCCAACGGATTCTGCACCACACCATGCTTTTCCGCCCATTTCCGTTCTCTTTTTATTTTTCTTTTCTTACTGCCACGCACCAGCAGCAGAACAATGATCAGAATCAGGAATAAAAATGCCAAAGTAAACATATTGTAAACAGCCCATACGGCAAAGTCCTGTGAACCCTCCACCAGACCGCGCCATGCCGCATCTGCGGCCTGACTGATGCGTTCGCCCATCGTCTTGGCTATCGGCTGTACATAGGTATCCTTTACAACTTCCTGAATTTGCAAAGAAATTCGGCTGTAATCCAACAATCGATCGAAGTTTTTCAATGAATTCTCAAAGCTTTCTATCTGATACCGGAGGTCAGACAAACGACCTTCCAACGTTACTATTTCTTCAATCTTTTCTGCCTTTGAAATCAACTCCAGTATCCTGTTTTCCTGCACTTTCAGATTGCGCACACGGGATTCCGTATCGGTATACTGATCTGTGATATCTGATCCACGCGTATCTTGGTTAAAAACAGTGCCGAGGGCAGAGAGTTTATACATGGTCTCATCAAAAATATTTGAGGGAACCCGAATAACGATACTGGCGTTACGTAACGAGTAATTGTTCACTCGACCGCCCTGCAGCGTCTGCGACTCTACAAATCCTTTGATTTCACGAAGCATCGTGTACAAGTTATCGATACTCTTGTCGTAATCGGTGGTTTCAATGCTGGCTGAACCCTCTTTGATTATTTTACGGCCCAGCTCTTCCGGTGCTGTGGGTGGCTGCTCCCTGTCAGGTGCTCCATCAACAGCACCCTCACTTTTTGTGAAATCACCATCAGCACCCCCAAATGAACCTTCTCCGGCAACAGTTCCCGGCACTCCTTGCTGCACCATGCCAGGCTCGCCAGGAGCGATGTCATTCATCGTTGACTGCAAACTGCTACTCAAACCACAGGCACCCGTCATAAAAAGTATGGCGGCAAGAAGCAGTGCCAGTCCTGTCCGCTGCATCCGTTTTGAACGCATCACCGGTGAATCTGTGACCGTGTTGCAGTTTTCTGTTTTCATGCTTGCAGAGAATAATCTGTTTTTTCTCATCTGAATGACCTCCTTTTTATATAGCTGATAACAAGTAGACGGACTGGCAACCCTTAAGGTTCAATTCATCATATGATTCTACCGTAAGAACCAGAAAATGCTCCAGGTTGCATGGGTGAGCAGCAAGTTTGCTTGCGACCAGCCCAATTTGATGCCAAATCAGTCTTCGACACTGTGCTATGCACAGCGCACACCACACGATATTGGCCTGAAATTGGCCATTTTCAATCGATTTTGCCTCCTTCGGAGTCGAAATCGGGGTTATTGCACCACATTCATCGTATGATTCTGGTGCAAAGAGTCGACTTTCGACTTTACATGCAAGATGATAAAATCATCTTGCATAATAACGCACGAATGTGCGTTATTGCACCACATTCATCGTACCACTTTCATTCAAAACTGTCAGGTTTTCGTTCATATAGTCATTGAGAACGTCCTACGACACGAAACCTTGCACAAAAAAAGAATTGGCATCTTTGGCCAATTCTTTTTTGTAAAATATTACATGTTTATAAATCCAATATGTATATAGAACCTTCGGCAGGAATGTATCTACGCCGGTTAAACCACAGCGGGCGTAAAGCCATGACTGTACACTTCTTCGAATTCAGCGCCTTCCAGCCTTTCTTTTTCAAGCAATGCCTTGGCAATGTCATGCAACTTATCCATATTTTCAGCAATGATGCGTTTTACACGTTCATAGCTGCTGTCGATGATTTTTTTCACTTCCGCATCAATCTTTGCAGACACGTCTTCGCTGTAGGTATGCATATGGCCGTAGCTTTTACCCAGGAATACTTCGTCGCTGTCATCGCTAAAGAAAAGGTTGCCGAGTTCTTCACTCATGCCGTACTTTGTAATCATGCTCCGGGCAATCCCATTGGCTTGTTTCAGATCACCATAAGCCCCTGTGCTGATTTCTCCAAGAACCATTTCTTCTGCAGCTCTGCCACCCAGGGCAACCACTATGCCTTCCAGCAAGTGTGATTTGGTTTGGTAGGAAATATCTTCGTCCGGTTTGTGTACTGTATAACCGCCAGCTTTTCCTGAAGGAATGATCGAAACACGATCAACCTTATCGGTTGTTGATACTACACGGATAGCAAGAGCATGCCCTGCTTCATGATAGGCTGTCAGTTTCTTTTCTGCCTGGTTCATCACGCGGCTTTTTTTCTCCGGACCCACCATCACCTTAAACGTGGCTTCCTTTATTTCTTCCATGGTAATTGCTTTTTTACTGTTTCTCGCTGCAAGGAGTGCCGATTCATTCAAAAGGTTTTCGAGATCGGCACCGGTAAAGTACGGGGTAATTTTCGCAATTTCTTTGAGATCCACATCCAATCCAAAGGGCTTTCCTTTTGAGTGTACGCGCAGAATCGCTTCGCGTCCCTTGACATCCGGATAGCCAACGGTAATACGACGATCGAAACGTCCCGGGCGCATCAGCGCCGGATCCAGGATATCCGCACGGTTTGTTGCAGCAAGGATAATAACACCCTCATTCACACCAAAGCCGTCCATCTCAACCAAAAGTTGATTTAACGTTTGTTCGCGTTCATCATGTCCACCGCCCATGCCGGCACCACGGTGACGGCCAACCGCGTCAATCTCATCGATGAACACAATACAAGGAGAATTTTTCTTAGCCTGCTCAAACAGGTCACGCACACGGGATGCGCCAACACCGACGAACATCTCAACAAAATCTGAACCAGAAATAGAGAAGAAAGGAACACCGGCTTCACCGGCAACCGCTTTAGCCAACAGAGTTTTACCGGTACCGGGAGGTCCGATAAGCAAGACCCCTTTTGGAATTCTTGCGCCAAGTTCTACAAATTTCCGTGGATCTTTTAAAAAGTCCACGACTTCTTTCAGCTCTTCCTTTTCTTCATCCGCACCTGCCACATCATCAAAACGTACTTTCATTTTGCCATCATCATTTGAAAGCCGTGCGCGGCTCTTGCCAAAGGACATCACCTTGTTGCCGCCGCCTTGAGACTGCTGCATAAAGAAAACCCAGATAAAAATAAATACACCAACCATGACAAGCAGAGAAACAATCTGTAGCCAAAACCATCCGGGAATACCCGATTCTTTTTCCACGTCATAACTGTTGATGAGGCCCTTGTCCGCTGCATTTAATAAATCCTGAAAAAACACCTCCGGCGAAAGGATACGAATCTGATACCGAAAATCTTTTTCGTACGGTCCGACATTTTCGGCCAAGACAATATCCGCCTCGGTAGCGTGGATATAAACATTTTTTACGTTTTTATTCTGCAGTTGCTCCCTAAAGTCAGAATATGTCATATCGGAAGAGCTTCCAAAGTTATTAAACATGGTTAATGCCAACATCATCAGTACAAAGATGATGACATAAAAGCTTAGTCCTTTCATACCTTTTTTCAATTGAACCAACCTCCCGCACTGTTTCGTGCAACGAATTACTAAATTATGGTATTGCAAATTTACTCATTAGGAATCATGGAATTATAGCACAAAGGTCAGATAAAGTCAATCATCTTCAATAATGCAGACATCCGGTAAATTCCTGTACTTCTCCGCATAATCCAGCCCATAACCCACCACAAAGGCATCCGGGATGATGATTCCCTCATAGTCCGGTTCCATCGGCACCTTGCGACGGCTGGGTTTGTCCATAATGGTACAGATTTTTATGGAAGCGCAACCCTTTGCTGCAAATAAATCTTTCAAATAGTTTAGTGTCAGACCGGTATCAATCAAATCTTCTACAATGAGCACGTGCATGCCGGTGATGTCGTAATCAATGTCCTTCAAAATACGTACCACGCCCGAGGAGGTCTTGGCGTTACCATAACTGGAACAGGAAATGAAATCAATACTCACATCAATGGACATTTCCCTGGCCAGATCCGCCAGAAACATAAAGCCACCTTTTAAAACGCCCACCAACAGCAATTCTTTGCCTTGGTAGTCGGACGATATCTGCGCAGCCATTTCCACAGTTTTCTTTTTCAGTTCTTCCCGGCTGATCATTACCTTCATAGTACTCATTTTGTCCTCCTCTGTCTGAAAAATACGGTTATCCTGTTTTTTTTATCACAAGCTGCCATCGTATTGTGCCAATTATACAGGATAAAAGACCAATTCATGTAATTTTTGTATGAAAAATACGGCTGTGCTATCATTACTATTACAACGTTTAGTAGTTTTATCCAAATTCTTATGAATGTCATGCAAGTTCATAGAGCTCATACCCGCATCCCAACGCCATCGCATTGTGCCAATACTTCAGGACACCAGACCAATTCATACAATCCTTGCTGAGGGTCCGGTGTCGCCATTTGTTTGGATCTGCGGTAACCGATCACCCACAAAACCTCTGTTCCCAGGGCCAGTAATGGAATATTGTATCGTCGATTGGCGGGAATCTTCTGGTCAATCAACCATTTCTTCAGTGTTTTTTTACCGGGCGAACCCGCCGCATCAAAAATATCCCCTGACCGACGGTTCCGCAAGGTTAACGACTGCCCAAGCAAACGGCCATCTACGATTTGCCGGTAAGTGTCTTGTGCACATGACTCATGGCTGTTTTGGGAAATAGCCGCCTCTCCCTGTGAAATTCGGCTTACTGTCATTTTACCATGCAATTCGGGTATCAGGACAGTAATGAGCTCACAAAACCCTCCCGGAATTTCGATTTTCTTACCGGATACCATTTTTATAGGTGTTGCCAGATTTTCATTGACACGAAGATTACTGCTATGGCCAAGTGTACAGGTATCATCATCAAATACAAGGGAATAGCCTCTTGGTAAATCGATTTGCCCCTGTTTTCCTGTACCCTGCGTAGCATGTATACCGCTTGTAATATGGGCATACGTAAGATCCTGCGCCGCACCGCTCGCCAATTGCCAGGCGTGTAATAAGACCCGTCGCGCAATGGCTGTGGGCAAATTTTGAAATAGTGGCCGGCTGAAGCGGATTTGCCCAATTGTATTGGCGCAGGCATCGTCCGGCAGGGCAATCTGCTCCCATGCAAGGCTTGTCTGTTCCTGCAAATAAGCCTGATCTTCCTGGGCAATGGCTGCAAATCGGGCAATGGGCTTACTTACATTCTGACCAGTCACTTCTGCAAGCCGCGGCAAAATGCTATGCCGCAAGGCATTACGGCGATATTTTTCATCGATGTTGGTGGCATCTTCCCGCCAAGTCCAGGCATTTTCCAGCAAACAGGTTTTGAGCGTCTTGACCGGAATCTCCAGCAGGGGGCGGAATAAGTGATCACGAAACAAAGCCATGCCGCAGATACCGGCACCTGAAGTCCCCCGCAACAAGTGCAGCAGAACGGTCTCTGCCTGGTCATCTTCATGGTGCGCCAGAACAACCGCCTGCGCCTTGAGTGCACTGAAGTGTTTAGTAAAAACTGCATGCCGCAAAATTCTTGCGGCATCTTCCAAAGATTTCTTGTGAGTTTTGGCATATGCCGGCGCATCCACCGTTTCCACAATACAGGGTACACCCAATTGTGTACAAAGATGGGAAACAAAAGCAGCATCATCGTCGGCTTCTCCTTGACGGATACTGTGGTGCACATGTAAGACACTGATGGAAAAACATTTTACAGAAGACAGCGCCTGCAACAAGTGTAAGAGACACACCGAATCCGCTCCGCCGGAAACACCGACAAGAAGGCGGTTCACGCCATTTGGCCAAACCGCATCGATTTTCTGGGCAATATGTTGTTGCAGCTGCCATGCCAAAGACATAAAGAACTTCCTTTAACTGTGATATTCCAGATTCCCAAACTTGGTGTATTGCGGAATCCACGCCAATTCCACCATCCCGGTGGCACCCTTGCGGTGTTTCGAGATGATTACTACAACCACTAACCGTGATATTCCAGATTCCCAAACTTGGTGTATTGCGGAATCCACGCCAATTCTACCATCCCGGTGGCACCATTGCGGTGTTTCGAGATGATTACTTCAACCACATTTGGCCGTTCCGTATCCTCATGATAATAATCGTCCCGGTAAAGGAACATAACAATATCTGCATCCTGCTCAATGGCACCGGATTCTCTGAGGTCCGACAAAATAGGACGGTGATCCTGACGCATTTCAGGTGCGCGCGATAACTGTGAAAGGGCTATAACCGGTACGTTCAATTCCTTTGCCATGACCTTAAGCGCGCGGGAAATCTCCGAAATTTCCTGTTGCCGGTTGTCACTCTTTTTTCGGCCTTCCATTAATTGTAAATAGTCGATAACAACCATACCAAGGCCTTTTTCCATCTTCAGTTTGCGGCATTTGGACATCATTTCCATGACATTCGCGGCTGCGTTATCATCGATATAAATGGGTGCCCGGGACAACGGCCCCAATGCATGCCCGATTTTTGTCCAATCATCGTCCAGGAGTTTACCGGTACGCATTTTTTCAAGGTCAACCATGGCTTCCAGCGCCAAAATACGGTTCACAAGCTGTCCGCGGGACATTTCAAGGCTGAACACAGCCACTGGCACTTTGGTTAAGGCGGCATTCACCACAATGTTCAGTATAAAGGAAGTCTTGCCCATGGCGGGTCTGGCCGCAATGAGAACCAGATCCGAGCGTTGAAAACCGGCGGTTTTGCGATCCAAATCACGATAGCCACTGGAAACACCGGTCAGTTCATTTTTATTGCGGTAGAGCTCTTCCAACTGTGTAAATGTTTCTTCCAAAACATTACTGATAGGCTCGAGCCCTGTTCGATTCAGACCTTGAGAAATATCAAAGATATTCTTTTCGGCCATGTTCAGAACGTCTCGGCCCTCCAGACTGCCGGAGTACCCCACATCGGCAATATCTCCGGACGCCTTGATTAAGTCCCGCAACAGGGCTTTATCCTGCAAAATTTCGGAATAATACCTGGCATTCGCTGTGGTCGGTACGGAAGTGGCCAGGTTTGCGATGTACTCAACATCCCCCACCTTTTCCAAAGAACCGCGGCGTGACAAAAGTTCACAAACCGTCACGACATCAACCGGAAGGCTGTCTTCATAGAGCGACATAATGGCTTCGTAGATTTCCTGATGCTTCTCGAGGTAAAACACTTTCATTTTCAGTTTTCCACTGACTTCTGAAAGTGCGTTTCGATCGATGAGCAGGGCACCCAGTACCGATTGTTCCGCTTCAATATTGTGGGGCAGAACCCTCTCTATCATTGTGGCATCCATAGATATACCGGCCTTCCGTTATCATCTTTGTCATGGGCGAGTTCTAGTGAAGAATTTGGTCCCATTTATCCCCTCGAACCATCGAAACATTTCAACAAGCAGGAAAAGTATTTTCCCGGAACCTCTATTTTAGGTATTGCAAAACTGTTCGATAGATCATTTTGGCCGTGTCATAACACGAATACCAAAACTACCCGTTCTCAACCAGCACCTTCAGCTTAGTCGAAACACCGGCATAGAGTTTAATCTCAACTTCTGTTAAGCCCAGGGACTTGATCGCCTCCGGCATGTTGAACTTCTTTTTGTCGATGTCTTTTTTGTACTGCTTCAATAGTGCTTCTGCCACATCTTTACTGGTAATGGAGCCAAAGAGTTTGCCGTTTTCTCCAGCTTTGGAGGTCATTTTTACCGTGTATCCGGTCATGACTTCCGCCAATTTCTGGGCTTCTTCCAACTGATGGTCTTTGTGGTATTGCTCCGCTTTGTTTTTGGCTTTTGCTTCATTCAACGCTGCCGTTGTGGCCTCGATGGCCATACCGCGCGGAATAAGAAAATTGCGTGCGTAGCCGTCGTTCACTTCAATAATGGCGTTTTTCTTACCCAGATTTTTGTCCTCTTTTATGACGATTACTTTCATTTTGAAAACCTCCCTCAAAAACATCAGCGTTCGAAGCTTATCAGCAAAATGGGTGGTACTATCCATACCAGAACAATCCCGCCAATTGCTTTGTCTTTCGTAAAAGAAAGCCTATAGACTTTCATCTACAGGCTGTACTTTCATTATCTTATCGTTTTTCATTTTATAATGCCACTGAATTTTCACTTTTTTACCAATGAACCAAAACTAATCGGTTGTGTACGGTAAAAGAGCGATATGTCGGGCACGTTTGATGCTAATCGTCAATTGACGCTGATGTTTGGCGCAATTCCCTGAAATTCTTCTGGGTAAAATTTTACCTTTTTCAGACAGAAATTTACGCATTTTCATCAGGTCTTTATAGTCAATGGATTCCACTTTATCCGCACAAAATGCGCAAACTTTGCGGCGGGTGCGACGCATCCGTCCACCAGGGCCGCCGCCTTGACGATCTCCGCGATCTCCACGATCCCCGCGTTCTCCGCGATCTCCACCACGGCCGCCACGGTCGTTGCGGTCTTTAGAACCGCCTCTTCTCATTTCAGACATCTTTCAATGCCTCCTTCCAAAACTTTATACCGAGATTCGATTTTATCCACAACCGCCTCTTCGGGCAGATCCTGTCTTGTCAGGATTCAAGTTGGGTACAGCAAAAATTACTATACCACAACCTGTGCGCGTTGTCAATAACCATAAAATGGATTTTGTGTGGCTGCCAGTCTGACAGAAAACACAATGTCAACAGCACCCAAGACAGGCCAAAACGTTTTTGTCCCAGTCAATCTAACCTCAAGCAGTTTTGTCATGACAATTGTTCGTTGGCAGGCAATTCTATTCCTATCATAAGCAATTTTGTCATAACTATAGGCCGTTGGCAGACAAGTCTACTCCTGCCTCAAACGGTTATGTCATTCCAATAGCCCGCTGGCAGGCAAGTCATTCCTTTCAAGCAATTTTATCATGTCAATAATCCGTTGGCAGGCAAGTCTATTCTGTTTTGATGTTTGAGGTAACTTTCCCGTCTGCGAAAGTAATGTCGGTTGTCAGTTTGAACCCAGGCGTCAAGCTCTTCAAATCCACATTTTTCTGATTAAAAACAGAGACATAATTAAAGTCTACTTTGGGATTTTCCATATCACCGGAAAGAACCTGCATCGTTTTTTCATCAAAGTTGACAAAATATCCGAATACTTTTTCGGTAGTATCCTCATTCAAAGTGTAAGTAATCATCTCTGATGTAAAAGACTTGTCTTTGTTTTTTGTAATTTCAATAAGTGTATAACTGATTTTTTTACCACCGCGTTCGGTGTAGTATATCGTCTGAAGAGAATCGTCCTTCACGTCCAGTTTTCCTTCCCAGAAAACACGGTCATCCTTTTGAGTGTTGCCCTGAGTTTCCTCTTCTTCAATAAAGTCAGCACCAAAGGTAATCAAATCACCTTTTTCTTTACGATAGGCATTCTTCAAGTTCAACATCGGTACAACGCCCATTTCATCCACTACATCAAACAATGGCACAAAGGCAATGGTCAAATCAGCCATAGCAAAACCAAACAAACTCATCGTTAACGATAAGTCGCCTGATTCATCGATTTTGTTCGTCATCTGATCCAGCATGACAGATTTGGCTTCAGAATACTGGGTAATGAAAGAGCTTAGTTCCGAGCCTTTTTCATATTTCATGTCTTCAAAAGCATTCCCGTCCGATGCTTTTGCATCGCTGTTACCATCAGAGGCAACCTCCTCAGTAGACGCTGCCGGTTCACTTGATTCTTCTGCCGGCGTACTTTCTTCAGAAACTGACGGGTTATCATTTGCATTTTCGGAATCACCACCAGGAGTTGCCCGTCCACAGGCCACACAAGAGAACAACATTGCAAGAATCAGAATCAGTCCAAGGGTTCTTGTCAGCATTTTCTTCGTTATTTTTATCATTTTCCCCTCCTCAAAGGCGTCGTTGTCTTTCTAGTATCTGTTGCAGGCTGTTAAGATAATTGTATATATTTGCAAGTTAATTCTATGCGCCTGTCGTTGACTTGTCAACGCCCTTGCCACTCTTTTGGCCGATGGTCACAACAATATGGCTTAGGTCATGAAAATACAAACCGGGAAAGCAGAAACAGGTTATAATAGAAGAAAGAAGGTAAAATATAGACCTGATGGCACTAATGGAAACAGATAAAACTCAGACATCTATGTTTCCTAGTGTACTGTCTGGTTGATATATAGCCAACATAAGGCTTAATAAAGACCGGTAATGATCGTTCATAATAATTGGAAATATGAATTACTGATACTGCCATTATGTTAAATTTGAACCAGACAGTACACTAGTATGTTTCCTAAATAGAAAGGAAGACCATGACAGCAGCAGCATTTTTCAGCCTCGTGGAAATCAAAACAAAAACAGCCAGCAGCATTGCGTTCATTACGGGTACGCTTTATGCATTTTACCTTTTCGGTACGTTACGCTTCCTGCCGATGTTGCTGTTTTTTCTTTCTATGACTGTTTTTGATATGTTCACAACGGGTCTGAATAACTACCAGGACCATCAGCGGGCTATTAAAAAGGAAGGGTTCAATTACGAAAAACACAATGCCATTGTTCACTACAACTTAAGCCAGGGCCTTGTCGTCAGAACACTGGCTTTCCTCTTTGTCTTCGCTTCGGCTTGCGGCGTCCTGCTGGTTCTCTTCACCGATGTGCTTGTCCTTTTGGCTGGTATCCTCGCTTTTACAGTTGGCCTAATGTATTCCAAAGGACCGCTGCCCATTTCCCGAACCCCCTTTGGGGAGGCTGCCTCCGGTATCGCTATGGGTTTTGGAATTCCAGCGTTGGCCGTCTACATCCATGCGCCGGCAGAAACCTTCTTCCAGCTTCACCTTTCCACAGAAGACCTGCAGTTTTCCGTGCCGTGGCTCCCTGTAATCCGGCTTATCCTCATCACCGTGCCCTGTATCGTATGTATTGCAAATATCATGCTGGCCAACAACATCTGTGACAGGGAAGACGATATGGCGAACAAACGTGAGACTTTACCGGTTGTATATGGCAATAAAAAAGCCATGGTGCTCTTCCATACCCTTTACGTTATAGCTTATGGCGCTATCCTATTCTCCGTTTTGATTGGCGCTGTGCATTTTATTGTCCTGCTTGCTTTGGTAACGTTGCCAATTGTTTTGAAAAACTTGAAACGTTTTAGAGGACTGCAAACCAAGAAAGATACATTTTCACTGTCTGTACAGAATTTTGTCCTTATCTGTACGGCCTACGCCTTGTTGATCGGCCTTGGCCGTTTGTTTATCTGATATTGAAAGAGAGGTTAACCTCTGGAAATGCGAAGCATTTTCAGCAAATTAAGAATGTTCGAAGAGAAAGGAAAAGCCATACTCTGAAGATGCGAAGCATTTTCAGTAAATTTTGTGCCAATTAAGAATAGAATGAAAAACCCTGAATCTCAAAATGCACAGCATTTTCAGTAAGTTCTATGACTACGCGATATGAAAGGAATATAGTTAATTATGAAAAGATTTCAATGGATTTTCCGCACACTCCAGACCCTCTATTCCGGCATCAAACGTTTCCCCATGGCCATAATGGCATCTGTAGGTGCCGCTGTTGTGTTCATGATTATGAACCATTTACCGTCCACCGCAAGTGAATGGGTGCGTAATGATTACAGCCGGGTGCTGATTGGCTTTATCATGGCCATCCCCTTCGTCCTGACTGTTCATTTATTTCTGGAAAGATTAGCCAAGCCGCCTTTTTATAAAAATGTTTCCATTTTTCTGCGTGTGGGCGCTTTCCTACCTTTTATTGCCGGTATTATCCTGTATACATATTTTTGTTTACCGGACTTCGACATGGAACCTATATTGCGCACGGTTATGCTCACCGCCATGGGTGTTCTGGTCTTTGCGGGCATTACCCACTGGTGGTCACGCGAAGGCCTGGCGCTCCATAGCACGCGCTTACTCATTCGCTTATTTGTGACCGTTTTGTACGCCGGTATTTTGATGCTGTCCCTCTTTGCCATCCTCTTTACGATTGACCGCCTGCTGGGGGTCGACGTCAATGACAAGGCGTATGGAGATACCGCCATCCTTGTCTGGTCCCTCTTTGCCACAACCTACTTCTATGCCGGCATCCCCGGGGTGCGCGAAACCTTTACGAAAGAGGCTTCCCCGAAAACGCTGCGTGTACTGCTGCACTATATCCTGATCCCATTGTTATGGGTGTACACCGCTATTTTGTATATTTATTCAGCAAAAATTATCATCGAGCGTGTGTGGCCGGAAGGTCTTGTTTCCAGTCTCATTCTGGCCTATACCTGCACAGGTATCCTGTTTTGGTTTTTATCGAACCCCATCCACAAGGACAACAAGATTGCCACGTTCAACAACACCTGGTTTGCCTTTTCCGCACTGCCACTCTTTTTGGTACTTTTCCCGGCCATCGGTATTCGTGTGGGGGAATATGGTTTAACCGAACCCCGGTGGTTCGCCCTGATTCTAGCCATTTGGTGTGCCGTAGCAGTTCTTTTTATTGCCGTGCGAACCGTTTTCACCTGGCGTTATGCGAAAAAAAACCCGGGCGCTACTATCCCGGATGGTATACTACAAACAAAGAAAGCGGCCTGGGACAGTAAAACTATAAGGACTGCAATCGGGGATAGTAAGACAAACAGGACAGCCGCAAACGTCCGGCGATTTTCTTTGATGTTTTTGCCAATTTCTTTGGCCGTGGTGGCTCTCATCTCTGTCGTGGGTCCTGTTAGTGCCTTCTCTCTATCCAAAGCAAGCCAGAACAAAGAGCTGACCGCTATTTTTTCAAACAATGGAATGCTGCAGGATGGACGCATTCAAAAAGCCGTGAAGGAAGTAACCAATGAAGACAAGCGGCGTATCAGCAGTATTTTATATTGGTTTGATAGCAACCATAACCTTTCGGATGTGGCTGTACTACCAGAAAATTTTGTCATGACAGATGTGAAAACAACCTTTGGCTTTTCATTTGACGACATTGGTGGCATTGTCCCTGGCAGCTACCGCTATGCCCGCTATCAAAGGGATATTACACAAGCCATACCCATCGCAGATTTTGACATCCTTTTCCCCATCAACTATGACACCGGTGAAAAGAAAGACAGCGCAAGTGGACTGTCGCTGATTCATGAGCAGGAAACACAAACATTCACACTCTTCCAAAATAACATAGAGATTTACAGCGAAGATCTGACTAAGCGCTTTCAGAATCTTTATGAAACATATGGTGCACAGAATGAAAACCCGCAGGAGACGCTGCCAATGTCAGCGCTGAGTTTTGAAATCACAGTAAACGATATGCGTATTCACCTCATCCTCAACGCCATTGAAGGCTCTACAAATGGGGACAGCAAAGATATGAAACCTGGTTATGCCGAGGGTTGGTTGCTGGTTGACTTACCAAATTAGGAGAGCCCACTGACATAATGCTCTGCTTTCCCTGGCAGGATATTTCTAAACAATATTCGCATGAAGTGTTTTTATCATCTATCAAAAAGAAGGATCCCGTACATACGGTATCCTTCTTTTCTTAGATTAAGCATTTAATATTGTCTATTCCTATTATATTCCAGTTCACCTGGCGTGCATGCCTCTGCAGGGTGAACCTACGATACCATTCATAAACTGTCCTTCTTTTCATATGGTAAGTTTTTATCATTCGCCTATGCCTATTGTATCCCGATTCTTTGGTCCTGTATGTTCATTGAAAGGCAAGACCATACAAATAATTTCTTACTTCATACTTTTCGCAACGTCCAGCATCCGCTCCAGACAGCCCTTGGCTTTCAAGCGCACTTCCTCATCCACGGTTATTTCATACTGCCTGTTTTTCAGTGCATTGTATACGCTGATCAGGCTGGTTTTTTTCATGTTCGGACAGATTAGTCCCGGAGCCATCAGATAAAACTTCTTGTTCGGGCTGTCTTTTTGCAGTTGGTGCAGTATGCCCATTTCTGTACCGATGATGAACTTCTGCGCATCGCTGTTTTTGGCATAATCGAGGATTTGCTTGGTGCTGCCGGCAAAATCGGACAGGGCCACAATTTCCGGTTTGCATTCCGGATGAACCAGCAATACGGCATCCGGGTGTAATGCTTTCATTTTAATGACTTCCGCTTTTTTGATGCGGTGGTGAGTAATACAATAACCATCCCATAGTATGATGTTTTTTTCAGGCACCTGTGCGGCGACAAAAGTGCCCAGATTCTGATCCGGCACAAAGAGGATGTCCTTCTCCGGAATGGAACGGATCACAGCAACCGCATTTGAAGACGTGCAGCAAACATCACTTTCCGCCTTCACTTCAGCGGTGGAATTGATATAGCAGACAACCTTCACCCCTGGCAGTTCTGCCTTCCTTTTTTGCAAAGCTTCCCCGGTGACCATATCGGCCATAGGGCAGCCGGCATGAATTTCCGGCAAGAGTACCGTTTTTTCAGGAGATAAAATTTTTGCGCTCTCCGCCATAAAATGCACGCCACAAAATACAATCGTTTTTTCTGGACTCGTCGCACAATATTGTGCCAAGGCAAAGGAATCGCCAACAACGTCTGCTACTTCCTGTACTTCGCCAACCTGATAGCTATGGGCCACAATCACGGCGTTTTGTTCTTTTTTCATCCGTGCAATGTCGTTTCGCATTGTTTCAATATCCATATAGATTCCTTCCTGTTTTTGGCAACCCATATCAAAAGCTACTTTTTCATCGGTGATAAGCCGCAAGACCCGGAGGAGCATCCCTTGCAATTGCCACAAGGATTTTTTCCTGCTATGCGCTGGCGTATATTTTTAACTACAATCCAAGCGGTAAAGGCGACAATAAGCCCCCCTAAAATCCAATTGATCATTGGTTCTCCTTTTATAAAGCTTAGCCTTAGGACTATTCGTGTTACTGATAAGAATTCTCAATAATTTAATTTTAACAGGCATCGGGGATTTCGTCAAACTGGCGGCAGGCAGGCCGCTTGTGCTAAACTTAAGCAGAGGGTGCATGGTAACCCAATATAATAATAAGTTTTGGTTGCCAAAAGTCTTTCATGCAAGTGATGGCAGAATAATTATATTATCAGGATCAGACCCAACTTTGCACCAATACGCCTTGACTATGCAAATCGAATAGGAGAAACTATGCCTCAAAACAACCCCAAAGCCATCCGCAACATCGGAATTTACGCCCATGTGGATGCTGGAAAAACAACCATTACAGAAAATTTTCTCTACCTGTCCGGTGCCATTCGCAGCCTGGGTAGTGTGGATAAAGGCACAGCGCATACAGATTATCTGGAAGTAGAGCGCAGCCGTGGCATTTCCGTCCGCGCGGCGTCCACTACTTTTTTATGGAAAGACACCACCATCAACCTCATCGACACCCCGGGTCATATGGACTTTACCGCCGAAGTGGAAAGGTCTATGCGGGTCCTCGATGGGGCAATATTGGTCGTCTCTGCCGCTGAAGGGGTTCAGGCGCAAACGGAAATGATATGGAAGGCTCTGAAAAGCCGCAATATCCCTACCCTGTTTTTTATGAATAAAATTGACCGTTTTGGTGCTGAACCACAGCGCGTTATCCATGACATCGAACAGTTCCTAACACCTTCTATTCTGCCCATTCAGTATGTTCGCGGTCTAGCGGAGGGCAACGCAAGCATTTCAGATGCCATTCAGCAGGTTAGCGGCCTAGCGGAGGGCAGCGCATGCATTTCAGATGCCATTCAGCAGGTTAGCGGCCTAGCGGAGAGCAACGCATGCATTTCAGATGCCATTCAATGCGAAATACCTTATGAAGACGGACTATTAGAACGCGTTTGCGAAGGGGATGATATCCTGCTGGCCCAATGGCTGGACGGCAAGTCAATTTCTCCAGTTGTCCTGCAAAAAAGCATACAAACGCAGACAAAAGCAGGGAAACTCTATCCCCTTCTTTACGGTGCCGCATTGAAATCAATGGGCCTGAAAGCCTTACTGGATGCAGTCGTTACCTACCTGCCCCCGCCAAAGATCAACGAAAGCGATGCCCTGGCCGGGATTGTCTTTCGTATTGAACAGGATAAAACCATGGGCAAAATAGCCCATGTCCGTCTTTATGGCGGCGCCCTCACCAACAGAGACAATGTCCACAACGCAACGCAGGATATTGATGAAAAGATTACACAAATTCGAAAAGTGTCAGCCAGCAAGCACGAAGATATCGGATATCTGGCCGCCGGTGACATCGCCTCAGTTTGTGGTTTGAGCCGTGCCCGTATCGGTGATATTTTGGGCAGCGATAGCGGTGTGCCAGTAGAAAGCCATATCGCAGAACCTCTATTGCTGGTGCAAGTCTTCCCAGAAAATGATGCCGCCATCCCTTCTTTGGTTGCTGCCTTACAGGAGCTGTCTGATGAAGACCCGCTCTTGTCACTGGAATGGATAAAAGAAGAAAGACGGCTGCATATCAAAATAATGGGCACCATACAGTTGGAAATACTGGGCAGCCTCCTGAAAACGCGCTTTGGTCTGGCTGCGACCTTTGGTTCACCTGTGGTTATTTACAAAGAAACGCCCAGTAAAGCCATGACAGGCTACATTTCTTACACCATGCCAAAACCCTGCTGGGCCATTCTGGAGTTCTATATCAAACCCTTGCCCCGTGGCAGCGGTGTGAAGACAGGCGGCTGGGTACGGGAGGAAAAGCTGCACAGCCGCTACCAGCGACAGGTCTGGCAAACCCTGCCCTCCGCCCTGCGTCAGGGCCCCCTCGGCTGGGAAGTGACGGATTTGGAAGTGACGTTATTAAATGGTGAACACCATATTTTCCATACCCATCCCCTTGACTTTGTTACGGCAACGCCCATGGGGATTATGAATGGACTTTTAAACACCGGCACAACGCTTCTGGAGCCGATGACAGCCTGCCGCATTTCCGCACCGGACACCATCAGCAGTAAAATCCTTGGTGACATTGTCCAAATGCGCGGCACCTTTGACCCACCGGTCATTGTCAATGGTACGTTCACTGTTGAAGCACGCTTGCCGGTTGCCACATCGATGGATTATGCCGTACGGCTCGGTGCCATTTCCGGCGGCCGCGGACTCTTGTCCGCCCATTTTGACGGCTATGAACCCTGCCCGCTGGAGCTGGGTACCACAACCCCCTACCGTGGTGTGAACCCGGCTGATCAGGCAAAGTATATTCTCTATACGCGCAAGGCGCTTGGGGATTTGTAATACCATCAATGAAGGAAGGGTCCTTACCCATGACAGCTATTGCTGATGCCGTTTACAATTCATTCACTTTTAGCGTCAGTTTCAATTGAAACTGACGTAAAGTATCACAAAAACATACTCGAGTTCTCCAAATAACACGAATAATAACATGAATATTGTCATTGATTAAGAACGAATAGGTGTGATACCATAAGGCTTAAAGAAAGCAAATTCCTATCTTGTGGAGCGAATTTTTTCGAGAAAGGATAGGTCGGGAGTCTTTACCCGATGGTGTTGATATGGCAATGGTTGAACTGCTGGCCGGGGAATCCAAGAATACTGAATATAAGCAGGAAGTTCCGAGCAATAGCACTGGCTACATGAAAACAGTGGTTGCTTTTTCAAATGGGCTTGGTGGGAAAATCGTGTTTGGCATTGAGGATAAAACCCTCAAAGTTGTCGGTGTAAATAGAGATAACCTATTTAAAAAAATGGATGCCATCACGAATGCAATTTCACATTGCTGTGAGCCAAAGATTATCCCGGACATAACTCTCCATTCTATTGAGGATAAAACAGTCATCGTTGTTGAGATTATTGCTGGAAAACAACGTCCTTATTTTTTGAAATCACAAGGTATTGTTAAGGGTACGTATATTCGTGTTTCTGGAACCACCCGCCTAATTGAAGATTTTATGTTGAAAGAGTTAATTCTTGACGGGCAGAACCGCTATTATGATAGTGAACCCTGCGACGATTTGACTGTAACAAAAGAAGATATTGCAGACCTTTGTATGCATCTGCGTGAAAATGCGCTAAAAAATGCTATGACGGATGCTGAAAAGAGCAACGTTAAAGTTGTGACAGAAAACGTGCTGCTATCATGGGGCATTTTCATTGAAAAAGAAGGTGAATTGTTTCCAACGAACGCCTATGCCTTACTGTCAGGTCGGTCGTCTATGGCACCAGCAATTCAGTGTGCTATTTTCAAGGGGACTGACAGATCTTTTTTTGTGGATCGCCGTGAGTTCAAAGGGGCTATTCAAGATCAAATGGAAGCAGTATACCAGTATGTATTAGAAAAAATAAACCTTGGTGCAAGAATTCAGGGGATATACCGGCAAGATATTTATGAATTGCCCATTGATGCTGTTCGTGAACTTATAGCCAATGCAGTTGCACACCGTAACTACCTCGATCCTGGCAGCATACAGGTAGCCCTTTATGACGATCGTTTAGAAATCACTTCTCCAGGCATGCTGTTAAGTGGTGTTTCAATTCAAAAGATGAAAGAAGGCTACTCGAGAATTCGAAATCGTGCCATTGCCAGTGCGTTTTCCTATATGAAAATCATTGAAAAATGGGGAAGCGGTATCCCGCGAGTCATTCGCGCTTGCAAAGAATATGGCCTGCCGGAGCCCGACTTGATAGATTTTGATGGTGATTTTAGGGTCAATGTATACCGCAGTCACTTGAATCGTGGCACAAATGGCACCAATCATGACACCAATGGCACCAATCATGGCGCCAATGGCACCAATCATGGCATCATATACAATACGAATGCTACCAATTCAGAACAGCATCTGATGGATATTCTTCGAGAAAATCCTAAAGTAACACAGAAGAAGATACAAGGGAAAACAGGTCTTTCCCTTCGAACGGTGAAACGGGTGATGTCTGAGCTACAAAAAAACGACAGAATCATGCGTAGGGGCACAAGCCGAAGCGGCGAATGGGTTGTCACCAAGTAAACACTTCCCTTACAATCGAATCGGGTGGAAGCCCAAAGAGCGGCGGAACCCGAAAAAACAAAAGGAGGCACTTGATGGACTGGACAAGATTTCATTGGATGAACCAGAGCGAATGCCACATTGAAGGTGATTCTATCTCGATTCTGGCTACCCCGGTAAGCGACTTCTTCTGCAACGGCGGTACGGTTGCGGAAGAAGGGATAACTCCTGCCTCGACGACCAATGCACCCTACTACTATACCGAGGTCAGTGGCGACTTCGTTTTTCATGTAAAAGTTTCCCATGCTTTTAAGGATAACTACGATTCTGCCTCCATCATGGTGTTGCATGATTTGAGGATATGGGCCAAGGCCTGCTTTGAATTAACCGATTTTGGAACCCATGCCGCAGTCAGTGTCGTGACAAATAATACCTCGGATGACGCGAATGGATGCAACCTCGAGGGCAATGCTGCCTGGCTGCAAATCACGCGTGTCGGCAATGCGTTTGCGTTCCACTATTCCACAGATGGTGCGCATTTCTATATGATGCGGTTTTTCAACCTGCCCGTCGGTGAGACAGTCAAGGTTGGCATGCTGGCGCAGGCACCGACCGGTCCGGGCGGCTCAAGAATATATGAGCACCCAACGCTGGAACACCGCACAGTAAAAAACATACGTATGGGAGAATAAGGAATTTCATGTCCGGCCCGGTGTCAATTTCAATGCACAGGCGGCTTGGAACTCCTCACGAACGTTGGTCGCCGATGCATTGCGGCTGGTTCCCTGGTTGAGGGTGACCGTTGGCGCGGCGCAGAAGGAGAACGTCCTTTCCTTGTAATCATAGAATGCATCATTCGCTCAAATATACAGTTGTTTGCGGTCTCCCCATGAAATTTATACGTTGTTTTCGGGTGTACGCTTCATTAAACCTATGAATTCATTCCACAAATCAGGTATTGAGCCTTCTTTAACTTGTTGCATAAACATGAGAATACCATACAGCAAAGCCATAAAGAAAGCAAAATCCTATCTTGAACTTGCTTGGTATCCTGTATATTATTTAAAGCTTAATTACAATTGCTCTTCTCACCTCTATCATGTAGTTGTATGCTTCATTTGACTCTTCTATTGTTCTTTCATCTTCAAAATCACTCGGATATCGTGCAGATACAGAATATTCATTTAAAACCATTAGTGCATCAGTTAGTTTTGATAAGGATGCATCATGTTTTTTACATAACCCTAATAAAAACAATAGATCATGTGATCTTGGTACTCTCTTTTCATTTTTTACAATGAGTGCTTTTAATAGTTTTTCTGATGCTTGTTGGCACATATAACAAAATGAATCTTCAAGTCCTTCTATGTTTTCATTAAATATAATCTCAATAAGCCTAAAATCCTGTTCTGCCCGATTTAACCATTTGAAATAATCAGTTGAATCTGCCATAAATAAGCTCTCCTTCTGTAACAATTTGTGAAGTAAAAGAATTCTTATCCTCCAGGGCTTTATTAAGCTCATTTGTAGTGCAGGTCAATATGTCCAAGGGACTATCAATAATTCCAATTATTTTTCTCAGGATTATTCTTCTTTTTATATTGGTTAACTCTACCTTTTCATCCCAGACAACCAATAAATCGATATCTGATTCTTCGCGTTCATTACCATTAGCTAATGAGCCAAACAAGACAATTAATTTAGGATTAATATTTTCTATTAATTTATTCTTAACAATATTTGCAATTTCCATTTTTGTCATTTTACGTCCTCCGACACTCCGACTTTGAAATCTAATGAGTAAATATACATTTCTTCTTTTATCAAATCATGTGCCCTACATTATAGTATAGCAGAAAACATCACAGACAAAGCAAAAAATGCAAGTTAAAATCCTGAGGTTTACGGCAAATAAAACAAAAAGCCTGCTAATCCGGCAGTTCCAGATTGCTGTATATTGCGAAAAACGGAATGAAACAATTACAAAATAGGGAATGAAGTAATTGCAAAACAGTGAATGAAGTATTGATATAATTGTGAATGGATGAATAATGCTGATTAAGAGGTGCTGTTGAGGTTCAAAAATGGTGTTGGGTATCAACAACAGCTACTTAACAACCCCTCAACAAACCGATGCCCTCAAATTCAGGTTATGTGAGTCTTTTGTCACCTTTAATTACCCTGATTTCTACTTCTTGTTTGTCTACTTTAGCATTGATATTGTCTACTTTTGTTTCACGTGTATTCAATTTTTCGAAAACCTGGGTATAGCCTTCTAGAGCAAGTTCTAAACGTATTGATCAGGTTAAGTAGACCGATAATGCCAATAATGCCAGCCATGATGCCGCCAATGGCCAGAAATGTCATCTGCATCTTATCAAATGAATCGGATACAGTCGCTGCCGATTCGTAATCAATTTCCGGCTCAATCTGCGTGGTGTAACGTTTAAGAAGCGGAAGCGCTCCACGCCTTCGACCATGGGGATCGTCAGGATTGCTTCTGAATCGCCAAGAAAGAGTTCCTGCGCCAGCGAACCGAGCAATGTCATAGGCATAAAGTACGGAGACATACCACCGCTATCATCCGCCGCCAAACATTCAATCCTGAATGTTTTATTATTCGACTACTTCTACACCATAGAACGAAAGCATTGGCATATGCGATGCAAAATCTACCGGTATTATTGGCTTTGGATTTTGTTCAGAAGCGCCATGCACCTTACAGCTCCCTTTTACTTCCCTGTCCAGAGTAAGCGTTAACATGTTTTTACTGGCAGTATAGCTTTGTATCGTAATGAAACCTAGTTCATCTTCGACAGATATCGCAAGTGCTTCTGCTGATATATCAAAGGAGTACATCCTGTCACATACATGATCAAAGCTCAGAGTTATGGTGTTTTTATCCGCAATTCTTGCCGCCATCAAGTCGGGAGCATCAAATCCATAGCTCCTTTGGTACAAATGTTTAAGAGCAACTGCCGCAAATCTTTCTCCAAGGACAAGATTGGATACAGAGCTAATGTGGATTAAATCCGATAGAGTGCTATCTGTAGATGAAATAATGAAAACATTGTGTATCTGTTTTGCTGCTTGCCTTTGTGCCTCTCTAACCTTCCCCCAGTAGATGTTTTCATTGCCGACTACAGGAGTGACAAAGCGGTTCAATTGAACGGTCAGTACAGGTAGGCTTTCATCTTTTAAATCTTCTCTTATCTGCGTAACCATGGATTTGAATCTTTCAAGATATGTATCGCATAGCCCTTCACAAGCATCTGAGCACCCCTGATACCACAATATTCCTTTAATTTTATTCCCTTGGGAACGGATGATCTGCATCATGTTTCTATATAAAATGCCATCTTCTTCTGGATCCCAGGCGCTTAACGGAGAGCCTCCAAGGGAAGCCTGAATCAAACCTATTGGATATCCAAGTTCCCTTTTAAGCTGCTTTGCGAAGCTCAAATAGGGTGAATTCCCCGGGTTTGCCACTTCTCTATTTTCTACATGGATTGTATTGGTGGATTCATTCATGGGATGGGAAGCCAAATCCCATTTACCACTGTTTTTAAAAAGATGCACACCCAACTCGGGTGGATCAAAAATTGGATCTTTTCCGTATCCTGCAGAATTGCTTTGGCCTGCAATTACATATAAGTCACCTACCCCGATGTGATGAATCATATCGCCTCGTACACTCCACTCCAAGGCGAGATTGCCCAACGGACTGGCACAGGTCTCTATTCTATACAAGCCTCCTGCAGGTATATTTTTTATGATTACCTTCCATTTCTGTCCTTCCATCTCCTCACATTCAATCCACGGTATCACAGTTGCTCCAGTATCCTCTTTCACTATTCTTACAAATACCTTGAAAGCTTCAACCCCTTCTTGCGGAACCCAATACCCTGAAAGACATATTTCGGCCTTTCCTTGGACTTGCTGTATGATTTGCCAGTCTATTATCCCTTTTTCAATAATTGCGCCAGTTTGCATATATATTCCCTCCATCTGTGTTAGTAATTTATCAATTTACAATCGCGGAATTACGAATCCAGTCACGAATGTTGATTTTCTCAATAACGGTACCTACTCATGTTGAAAGATGTGAAAGCACGCTGCGATCGGTCGTTTTGACATAGGTTTTTGCATCGGCCGCTAGGGCAGAAGCGAAAGTGCTTCTACTCAATAGGATTTTCAAGCAAATCTTCAATTCCGCATCCGAGAACCCGTGATAGCTTGTACAGTGTTTGCGATTGAGCTTTATCAACATCGTTGACTTTTTGCTCATACATCTGAATAGAACGCAATTTCACGCCAGATATTTCAGCGAGTTCGGTTTGTGAGATGCCTCGGTTTTCACGAATTTGCTTTAGTTTTGTATCAAGAAGAACAGAATCATATGTACAATTCATTGTTTCAATAAATTGGCTGATATCCATTTCGTGATAAACGGAGTACATTCCAATAATACGAGACAGAGGAATTCTTATAAAAATATCCTTAAATCGCTTGCCTGTATACCATTGGTACTCTGCAAGTGCCCAGCCTGCCCAATACTCCGGAGAGCGATCCTGCGAGAAAACAGGCTCGGATATTTGATCCTCACTTCCCACCTTACGTAGAATTGCTTTTGCAAGTTCAATCCCGGACATTCCCGACAAGACAGATGGGTTTCCTATTTCAAATTTGTCTGCGAAGCTGGATTGAACAAAGAGTTTTGCGAACCAATCAACCTCTATTTTGCAATCACAGATGGCATAATTAAACATTTCCGCAAGACTGCTCTTGGCATCAGACAAGTAAGATTCGTTGTATGCGTGGATCATCGTTTTTCATCTCCTCTCGGATGATATCAAGAACAAAAATGTCATCCCGATAAGAACGACTTGTTTTCAATTCACCGCGATAGGCTTCACGTGCTTTGATGTCTCGTGCTACAAACTTAGGATAATATGCGCTTTTATCAACGGGTTCCGCATCCACAAAAGAAAGATTGTTTAATGCTTTCTCAGATGTCAGCACGGTCTGCACCCCAAGTTTGCCAAGCCGCAAAGCCTTATTCAAACTGCGAAGCGGAATACCGTTTTCTACAAAGCCTTCCGCAAAAGAGAAGTAGGAATCATCGGCGCGATAACCGATCACGACATCGTATGGTGAAAGGTCAATGGAGAAGTTATCGATGATATAGTTCCTTGCGTCAATCGCAATTTCATTTGACAAGCGAAAAGTGCGATATTTGAGCAGCAGTGCTATCCAATTAAGGATACTGTGTTCCCTTTCAAGCAAATTAAGGGTATGAAGCGCTTCACTTTCAAAATTATAACGGTTCATAAATCCATCATTATTTTGCTTACATGCCCATTCTTTTGCCATCTCCGGCTCGAACGTGCAATAGAAACCACGACCATAATCGTTATACTCGTTGCCTATAGCATATGATGGAACCTTAATAATATGATCGGTTCCGTGAAGCAAAATGGATTTTCCCAAAACTATGACCTCCTACCGTTCCAACAATACACGCATAATGTATCATCGCAATGATATCTTGTCAAGAGGGTCGAGGTGGAATTTACCGAAAATGATAGTAATTGTGTGAAACCCTTTGACGGCAGTTGATGATGAAATCTAACCATTCCTCAGTCATGTTTTTGAATTCCAGAATTTTAAGGTCTGTGTTAATGCGAACTGTGTATATATTTACCACCGGAACGTCATGCTTACAGCTTTCTTGCTCACATACATTTTATGCATTCAGACTTCCAATTTCTCTATACATTGCTATTATGTTTTCTATTGGAGTTCCCACACTGAAACAATGGACATGGAACCACACATTCCAAAAGCTGTTTACGGATTCAACGAAACTGAAGGTCTCGGAGGGGTTTATCTTGCAACAGTGCTTGCCTGTCACAATCAAACGGACATACGACCGCGATTGAACGCGGATGTATGTCCGTTTTTTCATATGCTCCTATTGAAGAGTGCATTCAAATAAAAGTCCGTTCCGGTAAAATGCGATCAGGCACGGCCGCTCCTACAGTTATTTTTTCTCCAAACGACGGTATTTCTACCGATGCTCCGGATAAAGTGGCTACCTTCTCCGCAAAAACCGCCATGCTCTCCGGTTCGCCATGTACGAGGATAATGCGTGCGGGTTTTGTTTTCATGGCAGAAACCCAGCCAAGCAATCCAGCCTGATCCGCGTGTCCCGAAAATCCTTCAATGAACTCTATCCGCGCATTGACGGTGATTTCCTCCCGAAACAGGATAACCTTCTTCGCGCCGTCAATGAGCTGACGACCCAGCGTGCCAGGCGCCTGATACCCCACAAAAAGAATCGTGGCGTCACTGCGCCACAGGTTGTGCTTCAAATGATGGCGGATACGGCCGGCATCGCACATACCGCTGGCTGCGATAAGAATCTTCGGTTCCGAATTGGTGTTGAGCTGTTTGGATTCCTCCGCGGTTCTGGAAAAGCTGAGGTTGGGAAAATCAAGCGGATTAT
Source organism: Acetivibrionales bacterium (assembly GCA_038249175.1). Lineage (GTDB taxonomy): Bacteria > Bacillota > Clostridia > DSM-8532 > DSM-8532 > JAEWSN01. The sequence continues at coordinate 7,006 of JBBRWP010000004.1, read as the reverse complement.
CCTTGTTCCGAATATAGGCTTGTGCCTCGTCGTCAAAGCAATCCTCATTGTTCCGAAAAACTTCTGTGGCGGAAATGGCAAGCGGGCTATCCAACACCACCGGTGTCTTGAGAAATAAACTGCGTGCATTGCTCTTGTCAGTATGACCCGAACTGCGTTCATTTTCCTTATCAGAATAGCCCGAACCATTTTCAATGGCAATCTGTCGGTTGATTTCATAGATAATTTCCTGTGACCGTCCAATGGCAAAGGACGGGACGACCACATTTCCTCCGCCGCGGATGGTTTCGTTGACAATGGCTACGAACTGTTCCACCTTGTCAACCTTTGTATCATGCAGCCGATCGCCATACGTCGTCTCCAAAATAAGAACATCTGCGCCTTCAATAATCGTGGGATCCCGCATGATGGGAATCTCCTTATTGCCAAGGTCCCCAGAAAAGACAACTTTGGTTTCCTTTCCCTCTTCCGTGATGAACAATTCCGCAATGGCAGAACCAAGAATATGACCGGCATCCCGGAAGACAACCCGTACATCGGGTGCCGGATTGAACGAAACATCATAATGTTCTGAGACGAAAAGAACCTGACAGTCCTCCGCATCCTGCGCTGTATAGAGCGGTGGGACCTCCGGTTTTCCGGCCCGTACGTTTTTCCGGTTCCGCCATTCATGCTCCATTTCCTGAATATGCCCGGAATCCGGCAACATGATGCCACAAAGTTCCGCCGTCGCTTTTGTGGCGTGAATTTTCCCGCGAAACCCGTCTTTCCAGATTTTCGGGATACGGCCACTATGATCGATATGCGCATGGGTCAACAGCAGGAAGTCGACATCCTGCATGCGAAAAGGCATCTGAGCGCTATTGGCGTGTTCTTCTTTTGCATGTCCCTGAAACATCCCGCAATCGATAAGGAATGTGCTGGTCAGCGTTTCCACCAAATAGCAGGAACCGGTGACCGTCTTTGCTGCGCCTAGGAATGTAATTTTCATGTGCCCTCCCGTCGGACGAATGGGTCGTATTCCTTAAAGTCATGTTTACCCATAACGACCACACCCATGGCACAAACAGCCATTGGTCGTATTCCTTAAAGTCATGTTTACCCCTGTGCCAATTTCAGCTGGCAAGCGGTCTGAAACTCCTCCCGAATATTCGCAACCAGTTCCCTGACAGAGACAATCTTTTCCGCACGATAGGCATTTTCTCCCGCAAAAGCGAAGCCATGGGACATGCGGCCCTTTTGCGCATTCATGAGGGCCAATGCAATGCAATAAGGACTGTTCTTTTCCTTGCAGGTGACAATACAATGATAAGGGCAATGAAAAGGCTGTTTCTTCCCTTCGGCAACTTCTTCTAAAAAGTGATTCCGGATGGCTCTGCCAGGCATGCCGACAGGGCTGTTGATAATTTCGATGTCTTCCTGACGGGATTGGATATAGGTCTGTTTGAACGCATCCGAAGCATCGCACTCTGTTGTGGTAACAAAGCGCGTACCCATTTGAACACCGGCTGCACCTGCTTCTGTCAAATTCATGATATCTTCGCCTGTATACACACCACCACCGGCAATGACAGGGATACGGCGGCCGATTTTGTCTTCGATGGGCTTGATGGCTTCCAATACCTGTTCAAGCAGTTTCTCCAGGGAGAAGTGTCCATCATTAATCTGTTCCAGCTTATAACCAAGATGTCCGCCGGCTTTCGGTCCTTCCAACACAAACGCGTCCGGAACGTAGTTAAATTTTTCCATCCACTTTTTCGCAATGACGACTGCACCCCGACCGGAGGAAATGATGGGCACAAGTTTGGTTGTTGCCGTCTCGTGCAGATACTTCGGCAAATCCAAAGGAAGTCCGGCGCCCGCAAAAATAAAATCGATACCCTCCTCGATGGAAGTACGTACCATATCGGAAAAATTCGTCAGGGCAACCATAATGTTTACACCCAGTAAGCCTTTTGTCATTTCCCGTGCTTTACGGATTTCATTTTTCAGTGCACGGATATTGGCCTCCACGTAGTTTTTTGCCATATCGGACTCGAACATGCCAACGCATGCCGCGGAAATGACACCGATGCCTCCCTCGTTGGCAACAGCAGATGCAAGTCCCGCCATAGATACGCCGACACCCATCCCGCCCTGGACAATGGGAAGCCTGGCTTTCAGGTTTCCGATGACCAGTTCTTTCATATTGCATATTGAATTTTTGAATTCAGATGAAGGAACTGCGGACATCATGGATTGAGGAGAAAACGAATCTGATGATTCGGATTCAGGTGAGTTGGGTTCAGACAATTTGAAAAAATGACTCATGGTTCCTCCATTCAATTGAGAAAGGGTTGGAGAACATAAAATAACCATCTCCAAGTTTTATAATAACGGAATGATAAAATGCTCACCATCTTAGAAGCAGGTCTTTATCCTGCTCCCAATTCTATTATACCGGAATGCTGAACTTCTGACTGTTTTATTTTCTGCGATTCTGTCGAGAGCCAATTGCCACTCAATAAAACACACCTTCATAAAATGATTATATACTCTTCTCAGGTATACAAGTATCACGCGCGATAGTCTATAGTTAAATCAGTTATCGCATCCAGTTTGTTACCGTGGCTGATGGGTGAAAGGCAATAAATAGGTTATAATGGTAATGAAGAAAACAAACGAAAATGATGATTCTGGTGCAATAATGCACATTTGTGCATTATTATACAAGAAGATTTTATCATCTTGTACGTTACAGCCGCCCAAGGTGGCTGTAACGCCCCCAATCAAGGTTTTACTGCCAGCCAGCGGTAACCCCGCCGGCTGCGTGCAAGTTGCATTTTGCAACTTGCATGAAAAAGTCGAAAATCGCCTTTTTGCACTAGAATCAAGTGACATGCCATGAAAACGTTTCTTTACGTTTTGAGCACGATGCTGTTTTCAGACCAATGACACTTTTTTATTTTGTCTTCATAGGATAGATAACCACACCGACAGAAACTGGACGAAGAAAGGATGGGAAAAATGAAGTATGTTATTATACCCCGAACTGGATTACACGTTTCTTTACTTAGCCTCGGTACTATGATGTTTGGTGGACAGACACCGGAACCTGAAAGCCTGACCATCATGGACGCGGCATACAATCAGGGCATAACTCTCTGGGATACCGCCAACGCATACAATCAAGGTGAAAGCGAGCGCATTGTGGGCAAAGCCCTAAAAGGCAGGCGGGATGAGATTGTTCTGGCCACCAAGGTTTTTGGGGCCATGGGCAGCAACCCAAACGATTCAGGACTCAGTCGTCGGAACATTCTTTCTGCCGTTGAAGCCAGCCTGAAACGTCTCAACACAGATTATATCGATATTTACTACATGCACTCACCGGACTACAATACGGCATTGGAAGAATCGTTGAGCGCGATGGATTCATTAGTGAAAGCCGGTAAAATCCGATACATCGGGGTCAGCAACTATGCCGCCTGGCAAATTGCCGACATTCTGGCCCTCTGCGACAAGCGCGGCTTCACCGCACCCGTCATCACACAAAATGTGTATAATCCCATTACCCGAGGCATTGAGCCGGAGCTGATTCCATTCCTGAAGGCACATGACCTGGGCATGACAATATACAATCCTATTGCCGGTGGGCTACTGGCTGGAAAACACAAGCCGGGGACCCCGGCCACGAATACACGGTTTGCAGACAATAAAACATATTACGATCGATACTGGTCGGATGAAAACTTCATGGCGGTTGAAAAACTGATGGCCATCGCAGCCAATCATAACATCAGTATTTTACAGCTTGCAATGAAATGGTGCACAGCCCAAAGCAGGGTTACCACAGTCATTACCGGTGTCAGCCGTTTATCGCAGCTTGAACAGAACATTGCCTCCATAGAAGGAGAGCCGCTTTCAACTGAAATTCTTGCACAGTGCGATAAGGTCTGGCACGCTTTGGCAGGCACACGATTTGCCTATAACCGGTAAAAGCAAAAACACCCGTGAAAACGATGCGCACGGGTGTTTTTGCTTTCCGCAGCACCCTGGCTTCAGGAAGTTTTGGCATTCGGAGACTGGTGCAATATGAGGAAATCATTGATGGTCTACAAAACGGGGGCTCATACTGTATAATGAGTTAAACCTTGCAAATCTAATATAAGAGGTGTCAATTCATGGAAGATTTGGTCTATGTAACCGGTCATAAAAATCCTGATACAGATACGATTTGTGCGGCTGTGGCTTACGCGCAATTAAAGCGTAAACTTGGCGTTCATGCTATACCGGTACGTCTTGGGGACATCAATAATGAAACAAGATTTGTCCTAACTCATTTCGATGTACCTGAACCTCTTTTTCTATATACGGTTAAACGACAGGTGTCGGACCTCAATATTGATGCCGTCAGCCCGGTCAGCCCACACATTTCAGTCAAAACAGCCTGGAACATTATGCGGAAGAACAATATGAAGGTATTACCGGTCATTGATGAACATGAAAAAATTATAGGCATCGTCACGCTTTCTGACATCACCAATAAATACATGGATGCCATCGACAACAATACACTGGCAGCAAGCGGTACAACCCTTGAAAATATTGTGGATACAATCAATGCCCGTCTGCTGGTTGATTCAAAATGTCCATTCAAAACAAGCGGACACATCCACGTTGCCGCGTCAGGGATTGAAGAGCTGCGCGCTGTTCTTGATGAAGGTGATATCCTCATTACGGGTCTTCGACCTGAGATTATCAATGAAGCAATCAGTCGGAAGGTAAGCCTGATCATCATCACCTGTAATCAGAATATCCCCGATCAACTGGTTGAAAGTGCCCAAAATGCAGGTGTTCCGATGATGGCTTCACTTTCGGACTCGTTTACGGTTTCAAGGCTCATCAATCAGAGCATCCCCATCAGCTATGTCATGACCAGCAACAATCTTGTTTTCTTCGAAGAAAACGATCTGGTGGATGATATCAAAGAAAAAATGTTGAAAACACGCTATCGCAGTTATCCTGTTGTGAATAGCAATAATCATATTTGCGGCTTCATTTCAAGATATCACCTCATATCACCAAGGCAAAAAAAGGTGATTCTGGTCGATCATAATGAAAAAGCGCAAACGGTTAATGGCCTGGAACAGGCAGAACTTCTTGAGATTATTGACCATCATCGATTGGGCGATATACAGACACCCACGCCGATCTTCTTTAAAAACGAGCCAGTAGGAAGCACTTCAACAATTATTGCCAATATGTATTTTGATGCCGGTATTCGCCCGACCATCTCTATTGCCGGCATTATGTGTGCTGCGATTCTATCAGACACACTGAAGTTCATGTCGCCGACGTGTACCTATACAGATCGTCTGACCGCTGAGCGCCTGGCAGAGATTGCAGGAATCAATATTGAAAACTTTGCAACAGAGATGTTTAAAGCTGGTTCATCCTTAAAAGGGCGAAGTGTTGAGGATATTGTGAGAGGTGACTTGAAAGACTTCAAACTGGGTAAATTGCGTGTGGGCATTGGGCAGGTGTATACCCAGGATGACGAAACCCTTAACCGCCTAAACGATGAGATTATCACTTACATGGAGAATATCTCGCAGCATGAGGGGTTTGGGATTGTGATGTTATTGGTGACCGATATCCTGCTACAGAGTTCCGAGGCCATTGTTGTCGGTTCTGAGAAAGAATTGGTAGGCCAGGCATTTGGTGGCGAAATTATCAACAATAAAATTCGTCTTGATGGTGTGGTTTCACGTAAAAAACAAGTGTTACCAAAATTGGCGGCGTTTACGGAATAACAGATGATAAAAAAAGAGAGCATTAAGCTCTCTTTTTTATTGCTGTTAACACTACAGCGTAAGTTTGAATAATTCATTTTTATAATCCTTTATTTATGCGGACTTACAACAAGTCAGAATCCTCAAAAATGATGCTAGACTTGGTGTAAATATCGAAGTCACGCTGTAGTGTTAAGTACTTTGATTATTTCTTCAATAGTTTAAGTTTATTTTACTTAATCAAAACAAACTCCACCCCGTTCATGTCCGCCCAGTCCTTCATCTGTTCCGAACTCAAATCCAGCGAGAACACCGTATGATGGGCACCACCGGCATAAATCCATTGTTCCGCAGCGCTCATCAGGTCTGGCTTCGGTTTCCACAACACTCTGGCAACAGGAAGTTTTGGCATTTCTGGAATATGCTCAACAGATTCCACTTCATTGACGATAAGTCGGAAGTGGTCCCCCATATCAATGAGTGAAGCATTGATGGCCGATCCGGGTTTGCCTTGGAATACAATGCGGGCCGGATCCGATTTTCCGCCAATGCCCAATGGATGCACCTCTATGCGCGGTTTGTCTTTTGCTATAGTCGGGCAAACCTCCAGCATGTGGGCACCCAGGACCATTTCATTTCCGGGTTCAAAATGGTAGGTGTAATCTTCCATAAATGAGGTGCCTTTATCGCATCCGGTTGCCATCAGTTTCATCATGCGTACCATGGCAGATGTTTTCCAGTCGCCTTCGCCGCCGAAGCCGTAGCCGCAAGCCATTAAGCGCTGTACAGCCAAACCGGGCAATTGATTCAATCCGTGTAAATCTTCAAATGTGGTTGTAAAAGCACCATAACCGCCCTCTTCCAAAAAGGCTTTCATTCCAATTTCATATTTGGCTTGTTCACGAATGGCTTTTCTGGCAGGGCCTTCGACTTTGGCTTCATCGCAGAAAGTGTACAGTTGCTCGTATTCCGCCATCAACACATCTACTTCAATTTCGGATACCCGGTTCACTGCGTCAACCAAATCGCCGATACCGTAACCATCGACCGTCCAACCCAAACGAATCTGTGCTTCGACCTTATCGCCTTCTGTCACAGCCACGTTGCGCATATTGTCCCCAAAACGGGCAACCTTCAGTTTTCTGGATTCCACATATCCAACGGCGGAACGCATCCAGGCACCAATTCTATTCACCACACGTTCATCCTGCCAATAGCCGACCACCACTTTTCTG
>JBBRWP010000003.1:0-47296 GCA_038249175.1 Acetivibrionales bacterium | reverse complement strand
GGTCCCGGAACCGGTTTTGGAATATCAATGACACCCATTTCCCCTTTTGCAACAATTGCCAATGCTTTCATTTCCATCCTCCCGTATCCTTATAAAATGTTCTGATATTCTGCACTTTTATAGTGGCAGGGCTTCTGAATTCTTGACTCAACTGATTATCATCCATAGATTTTATGGTTGTTCCTGCAGCAACAGGGGGCTTCTGAAGTCTTGACTCAACTGATTATCATCCTCTATGCAAAACCGAGATTGTTCTGATATAAATCCTGTCCTAACCTACAGGATCTGTCATCTCAATTGAAATAGATTTTTCAGCAATGGATAAAGCTGTTCATATTTAGCATAACCTTTGCTGTAAACGGTCTTGTTTTTATCATTATACCCGGTCTGTTGTTCCGTATGCACCTGTGAAGCCGCTGCAGCCAAATCCTTGTACAAACCGATACCAACCCCTGCGGCAAAGGCGGCTCCAGTGGATGTGGCATCCCCCGCTGGAATGCCTAAACTCAGCAAGTCTACCGAGAGAATGTCTGACAGAATATGGCGCCACAATTCAGATTTTCCACCACCACCAATTAAGCGCATGGTTGAAATATCCGAATGTTCACGGAAAATATCCAAAATACTGCGCAGTGCATAGCCTGTTCCTTCCAAAACCGACCGGGCAAAATGTCGCTTGTCATGTGTGCTGCTGATGGAGAAAAAGACACCACGTGCATCGGTATCAAAAACCGGAGAGCGTTCACCATCCAAATATGGCAGGAAAACAAGCCCTTCACTTCCGGGCGACACCTGTCCCGCTGCAATATCCAACTGCTTCGGATTTTCAAAAGAAAAAGTTTTTGTTGCCCAGGTAATGGCTTTCCCCGCATTCTGCACGGTGCCATAAGAATTGCTGAACAGTCCGTCCATACTCATAATGTTGAAAAGTCGTTGTTTTTCATCAAAAATAGGTTTCCCGGTGTTTTGGGATATCCAGGCGGTTGTCCCCAACGAACAATAGATATCACCCGGTTGAACCAAACCTGCCGCAATACTGGCACAAGCACCGTCTCCGCCACCGGCGACAACAGGAATTCCATGCATCAAGCCTGTTGCCATCGCTGCTTGATGTGTGGTTTTCCCGACAACATCAATCCCCCTATGCAAGGTTGGAAATTTACAGACATCGATACCCAGCTCCAAAAAAGAATCTGTCAGGTAGGTTTTCTTCGTAATATTAATCCATTGGGCATGTGAAGCATCGGAATAGTCGGTTGAATCGAGGCAGCCGGTCAATTTGAATACAATATAGTCTTTGGATTGCATGAATTTTTCAGTTTTCTTGTATACTTCCGGCTGATTTTCTTTAATCCATAGCACTTTGCTTAAACTGGAACGTGCATCAAGTACATTCCCTGTCATGGCATAAAGCGCGGACCTTCCAATTTTCCCGTGTATTTGACTTGTCTGTGTTACAGAACGGCTGTCTGAATGAATCATCGCCGGCCGCAAGGGTTCGCCCGACCTGTCCAGTGAAACACATCCCAGCATATGACCGCTGACACCGATTCCGGCAATTTCTTTCATGAGCTTCGGATATTTTTCGCACAACTGTTTTGACACGGTACAGACAGCGTGCCACCAGTCTCCCGGATCTTGTTCATTTGCTCCGGAAGCATCTGCTTGTGTTGGGTAGGAATAATCTGCCGAAGCAACGATTGTGCCATCCTCAAGCATTACACTTGCTTTTAGCGCACTGGTACCAAGATCATAAGCCAGTAGAGCCATATCGTCACCTCATTTTTTCGTTATTTTGTCAACCATTCTATTTTACATTCTATTTTACATTCTATTTTACATTCTATTTTACATTCTATTTTACATTCTATTTTACATTTTATTTTGCATTTTATTTTGCATTTTATTTTGCATTTTATTTTGCATTTTATGTTAAATTTTCCTATGGTTTAATATTGATAAATAATCCAACAAAAGGTTACCCGCTGTCTATGCTTCCCTTTCACCATCAATATAAAGAGTAGCACCGGATTCCCGTACGAGGCTGCGCCAGGAAGCAACTGTATCCGTATCCGGTGGTACAAAAGGCTGCTGCTCTTTTGTGCCCATACGTGCCGACTTTGACACGCCCAGTTGATGATAAGGCAGAAGTTCTAGCGGCAAGTCCAGGCTTTTTGCCAGTGCCGCCAATGCCAACAAATGTTCTTCCCTGTCGTTCAGGGTGGGGATAATGGGGCAACGAATGAGTATCTTTGCTTTCATTTTACCCTTTTCTATATGCGCCTGCAAAGCATAGAGATTATCCATAATGGGTTTCAATGATGAACCGGTATATTGGATATGATTTTCTTCATTGGTTTCCTTAATATCAAACAAAAACAGATCCACCAATGGGGCAACCGCTTCAAAAGCAGAAAAAGGCACAGCCCCACAGGTTTCAATGGCACAATGAACGCCTCTTGCCTGTAGTGTTGTTAATACTGATTTTACAAAGTCCACTTGTATAAGCGGTTCACCACCGGAAAGGGTAACCCCGCCGCCACTCGCCTCATAATACCGTCGATCCCGTAGTAAATCGACGACAGCCTCATCGGATGAAATGGTCTTTCCGATAATTTCGAGGGCACCGGCCGGGCACGCGGCGACACAGAGACCTCTAAGCGTGCAGTTTCCCCTTACTAAAATATGCTTGCCGTCGACAAACTGATGCACTGCAGGGCACACCTGTTCACATGCCCTGCATCCGATGCAAAGATTTTCATTGTATGACAATAAGGGTTTCGCGGGTATTCCTTCGGGATTATGACACCATAAACATCGCAAAGAGCAACCTTTTAGAAAAAGGGTGGTGCGAATACCTGGTCCGTCGTGAACCGAAAATGCCTGAAAGCTGAAAATATGGCCTTGTGTTTCCGTTGTTTGCTGTGAATTCATAATGCTTAAACCTCATTTGCTCATGTTGTTGTGCCCAAAAAACTGCGACTTGATGCTGCAACCCAGGAAGGGTTCTACGCAATACCGTGGTGTTACGCTAATAAACTGTTACGCTAATAAACTGTTATGCTAAAAAACTGTTACGCTTAAAAACTGTTACGCTTAAAAACTGTTACGCTTAAAAACTGTTATGCTAGTGTAGTGTATCGCTGACATATAAGTTATTATATTGCATTAAGTGGAGCATCACACATGAACCCACGAGAAGGAAACTGAAAAGCGTATGAATCTAAATATCAATGATACAGTACACTAGTGACAAGTTGCATAAGTCTCCGATATTATAAACATGCTAATCATTGATACAAAAGACTTTTAGCTAAAAATAATATATGCAATTTGACACTAGATGGCTTATAACTTTTAATAAACCTTCTTTACAAACTAGAGTATAGCCTTCTTCCCAGCCATTTGCAACATGCCGCAGCAAACATACTGCCAATAAAACCAGTACACATACAATGAACAATTTTAGCAAAACGGCTATACTTTCCGTGTCAAATATGACATGATTGTGTTGATAGATTTGATGCAGATTTTTCTTCTGAAAACTCTCAAAACAGTTTGTTTTCTCATTTTTTGAAACAAGCCATCTATTGTAATGCTTCACTAATTGGAGGAAATAACATGGATATTCACCCGGTATTCTTTTGAGGAGAAAGGCACTTATGATTTACTTTAAAAACGACTACAGCGAAGGCGCACATCCCGACATTCTACAGGCACTGCTGGAAACAAATCTGGTACAAGATGAAGGTTACGGGGACGATCAGTTTTGCAAGGAAGCGGCTGATAACATTAAGAGGGCGATGTCCTATCCCGATGCAGATATCCACTTTCTTTCCGGCGGCACCCAAAGCAATCTCCTTGCCATTTCGGCCTTCTTACGGCCGCATCAGGCGGTTATATCTGCCGATACAGGGCATATTCTCGTGCATGAGGCCGGTGCCATTGAGGCCACAGGACATAAGGTCTTATCCGTACCGACGACAGACGGCAAATTGCGGCCTGACGATATTCGAAAGGTTGTTCTATACCACTCGGACGAACACATGGTCAAACCAAAAATGGTCTATATTTCTCAGTCCACTGAAGTAGGTTCAGTTTACTATAAGTCAGATTTGCAGGATCTCTATGCCATTTGTCAGAAATTCGGTCTCTATTTATTTATGGATGGTGCCAGGCTGGGTTCTGCCTTATGTGTCAAGGATCAGGACTTAATGCTGTCCGACCTCCCTAAGTTCACAGACGCCTTCTACATCGGAGGCACCAAAAACGGCGCTCTTCTAGGAGAAGCTCTGGTTATCGTGAAAGACGAACTGAAAGAGGATTTTCGCTTCCACATGAAGCAAAAAGGTGCCCTTCTTGCAAAAGGACGCCTCCTTGGCTTACAGTTCCGCGAACTATTCCAAAACGATTTGTTTTTTGACCTTGCCAAACATGCCAATGAAATGGCCGACTTGTTACGCCAGGGTTTTCAAAACGCTGGTTATCCATTTTTGTCCGAGTCACCATCCAATCAAATTTTTCCCATCCTGCCCAACAGCACCATCAAAAAACTGCAAGAAAACTACGCCTTTATTGTCTGGGGACCTGTTGATGACAACCACTCGGCCATTCGTCTGGTGACTTCCTGGGCAACGAAAGAAGAAAATATCGAGAAGTTATTGCGGAATATCCGTTCACCATTTTAGTTCTTGCAAACAATGTCTATTGTCAGTTGCTGATGATGATAATGGTATGGGTGCAGTCACACAAACTCACAGGAAGACTTCCTCAGATCCTCGTAACCCACAGGCTTTATTCTAAATAGTACCCTAGATTCCCAGGGAATAGGTTCAAAACAAATGCCTCGAAGCAATCCATTGCGGCGTTACTACGAGGCATTTGCATTTTCTATGAAATCCCTGATGATTTTATTGTAAGGAACAATGACCAATTCGGTCGATGTTCTATGGAAGAACCAATGCAGCTTAGCGCTTACTCTCTGTGATTGCACTGTGCATATCGGTGAAAAATTCGCTGTATCTGAGTGTTTCAGGAATTTTCATGATGCCGCACCACAAGGATAAAGGCAGTTGCTTTCCCTCAAAGTTTATTAAATCCCCATTTTTACCCAATACTTCGTCAGACAACTTTTTTACGTGATCCTCATCAACCAAACCGGTAATCAAGGCAAACTCATCACCCCCGATTCGCAGCGGCAACATGTTCTCGTTAGCCACCCCATCGATGCGCGATGCCATTTCGAGGATAGCGAGATCTCCGGCTCTCCTTGAAATATTATTGAATGCAGTTAGATTTTGAACGTCAAAGCACAGCACATATGTGCCTTTATGCTGTTTGAAATAGTCATATGCTTCTGTCATGTCTACACGTTTCCTTGCCATATAAATATCATCTCCTTCTTTAAACTCGTAATTGATTTTGGGGAAGATTCCTGTGAATCGCCATTTGTCTTTGAACTCTGAGGGATTGACATTCCAAACCCGTTTGAAGGCTCTAGAAAAGACCTCGACAGATCCATACTGATACTTGATTGCAATATCTGTGATCCCCGCATTGTCTTTTGTAATATCCTTCGCTGCCTGCGTCATACGTCTGCGTGAAATATAACTCTTCATGCTAAGATTTAGAGCATATCGAAAAAGCTTTTCGAGCATGGAAAGAGAAACAAAGCAGTGATCCGCGATATCTGCCCGGCTGACTGGTTCGCAAAGGTTACCCTCAATAAAATTAATTGATTCGGTCAGTATCATGAAATTTTTCATAACCTGCTCCTTCCCTCAGTTTTAACAACGTTGTTATACAGTATTGTAACGCGGCAAGAGAATGTTTGCTTGACGATTTGAGCATGATTGGAAATCTCGGGACTTTCGCCCGATAAACTGCGCCCAATGACGACAGAACACTATGTACGGCAAAACAAAGATTTGCATACTTGTTTAAAAATTTTAGTATTTCATTTTCAATTTTACTCAAATTCTTATTGTATTGAAATGTCCTTGCCGTTGTGATAATTTTGACCACATATGTAAGGGTCAGGTGGGTTTTTAAGTAATACATTGCAAGCAATTTGAAAAAAAGGTTTTGACCCTGTGGTCAAAACCTTTATCGCAGCATTTACCTCACCATTGTTTTTCTGTTGCAGCGAATGCCATGGATAAGATTACAATTACTTCACCGGTGAATACGGTACACGGTTCATGAAAAACACGTCAACGGAAGCAACGATGGGACCATCCAATTCAGACTGTTCCCTGGCAGAAATCCATGCAGGATCCTTCCCAAAAGCATCAAAATTGGCATCTCTTGTGGCACGGTCTTTGTGTTCCATCACATAATAGATGGTTTCTTTGCCTTCGGCATCTTCCCAAAAATCAACCGTCTTTAGGCCATGTTTTTCGAACAGCGACATTGTATGCTCGGAAAAACGTTTATTAATGGCTGATAGCCGTCCGGGGTGCATGTGGTAAATCCTCAATTCATATAGCATTGTTTTGCTCCTTTCGTTATTGGCAAGTGGGTTATTATTCATATCATAGCACAACGAGAATATTCGTAAATAATTATGTGATTATACCCCAGAAAGTCGCTACACAACTTTTTCATGCAAGTTGCATTTTGCAACTTGCATGCAGCCAGCGGGGTTACCGCTTGCTGGCAGTGAAACCTTGATTGGGGTGTTACAACCACCTTAGGTGGCTGTAACATGCAAGATGATAAAATCATCTTGTTTTGCTTTTATCCTATCTCGATCCGCAGTACCTGTGATGTATTCAACGAAACACCAATAGCACCTTCGCTTTGATTAATAGTATAATGCACTTCCCCTTCTGTGAGCCACAGATTACCATCCCATGTTCCTTTTTCTACTTTGATTTCCTTCAAAGCAGGCCAGATTGCTTTGTCGGTAGCAATTGACACTTGACAGCGATAACCGGCAATCAGAAATTCTCTTTCATTGGGATGGATGATGATTACCTGACCATTGGCCTGTCCCTCTACCGCGACCTTAGCCCCATTTAAATTGGTTGTAGCTGAGAACTTCTCCCCTGGGTCTACCCCCATGAAGACCTTTAGTTTATTCGTGCCCGCATAATAGGTAATAGGAGCCATGGCTTTATTAATGGTCTCATAGCATTCCCGTAGTCCAGGCCCTCCATTTGCAATGGTACCATCTTCCAGGACATAAGGTTGATAAGGAGTGGGGTATGATACATTGAGTGCCCAAGGAGCAAATATAGGAGACCCAAATTCTCCAACAGAAATATAAGCCAGACGAGGTGCAATACCACTCATATCGCTGTTGGTCTCCGTTATACTGGGAAGATTTCTTCCCACCTTATAGGCTGTCAAAGCAGCCCTCAAATCATTTACAGACCTCCCAGGCTGAGTATACAAATTGAGTCCGCAAAAATCAAGGGCAGGGCAGTTATCCAAATAATGTCTCACATCCTCCCCTGGAGACCCTCCTACCATCCAGTCCGCCAGCTGACCTCCTACAAAATTGGCAAAAAAGGGCAGTGGATATTCTTTTTTACCAGCATCCGTCATGGGCAGCAGCCAATTGGTCGTCATAGTCCAGGCACTGAATTTCAAATCATCTGCATCCGCAAATCCCTTCTCCATAAAACTTTGATTTGAGGCCTGAGAATGGTCTCGCCACATCTTACGATTCTGGCGATCGGCTCCAAATACTGCAATTTCATTTTCCACTTGAACCATAACAATGGTTCCGGATTCCTCATCAATTTTCCGTATATGCTGCATAAAGGCTCTGAATGCATCCGTTTCAACCGCTACAATCGCAGTAGAATCGTAAGAAGCTGCATTATGATGGACGACACCATCTCCATCTACAGCCCGGGGATAGGTTTTCTCATCCTCAATGACATACATGGGGGCGAATACTTCACCCGTCATATTACGATAGATGTTGCCATCTCCACTTGCATAGTGACCAAACCAGCCAACGACCAGCTTTAAACCATTTTCCTCTGCCAACTTCTTTGCATGCTCCAAATAAGTAAAATCATATTTTCCCTTTTCAGTTTCCACCATGGACCATTTAATTGGAACCTTGATGGCATTAAGTCCCATTTTTTTCGCTGCTGGATACAGATAGTTATAGACATCCAAAGTTTCACTATATTGGCCGTAGAGCAGGTCCCACCATGGAATCTCTACTGTCAGTACTGTAAAAGGGTTTCCATCCACATACAGAACTTTCCTTCCTTCTACCTCTTCAAAATGAGACACCAAATTATCACTCCGGGGAATATCAAAATTTCCTTTATTCATGGGGGTTCACTCCATTCTATTTGATTTTTATTAAGTTTCACGATAGGTTATTAAACAGTTGTTGTTTTCGATGTCCTGAGTTGTTAACCGATATAGCCCCTTAACCAGCGGCTATCCCTACATCCCAGTTCAGGGGTAATGGCTGAAAATCAATATTCTCCATTCTTTCAATTGGATCAATATGATCAAGAGTGGGTAGTTGCTTTATTACCTCACTGCCCATGGTTGCGTTTCAGTTTTTATGGTCTCTCCCGTTTTTGCAGCCTTATCCACCATTAAAGCAAGGTAATGATCCTGGGAAGCCTCAGCAAGACTATAAAATTCCGGGCCACCTTTGGCATATTGGTCCATCTTCTCAAAACAAGTGGCAATGGCAATCTCATCATCCGTGATGCGTCCTGGAATAAAGGGATTCTGATAAATCCACTTTTCCCCTGCTAGAATTCCTTTTAGATAGTATCCTTCTAAATTTCCATTCTCACCAGCATTTTGTCTTCTTAGTGCTAATTCTATGGGCGTCTTAAAATCCTTAAGATATTTTATTCGTTCATCCGTAATCTCACCCTTATCACCCCGTACATGAAGCCTCAGAGAACGAATCCAAGAGAAGTACTGTTCATTGGTAAAGTCATAAATACCAAGCTTGTTACCAAAATTCAAGTGAGCAATTACCTGCTCTGAATCCACCATCTTCTCTTCCTGAATATTCCCCCACCGGTCAGGACCATCAACTATGGTAGAAATAAACCGATTCGCAGATATAACCGCATTTTCATATGTAATTCCCAATAATTTACGCATAAGACTCATCGCATGATATCCGTGACATACCGAGATTTGTGCCTGGGTGACGCTTCCCAATATTCCTGAGTGAACCATGTCAATCCTGGCTGCATGCAAAGGCTGATATTGATATTGCTCAGCTACCTGGATTTTACCACCTCTTCCCACCCGTTTGTGTAGATCAATCAACCCCGCTAAATCAGGCGCAGGCGGGGTTTCCGATAATACAGGCACGCCACGATCTACCAATTTTTGTATCATGGTTGGAGCCAATTGCCAGGGCACAGACACCACTATAAAAGATGGGTTGGCTTTTTCTATCAGACGATCAATATCTGTATAGGATTTAACACCCCATTTTTCTTCTACTTCTCGTCCTCTATCTTCATTTCTGACCAGAATACCGCTAATTTCGAAGCGTTCCGGAAGGGCCTTTACAATCCTTAAAAAGAACTCGGTACGCCACCCAGCGCCAATAACTGCAAATACAACTTTACTCATTGCAAACTCCTCCTTATAATTACTTGACAATAAAACAGAAAGAATACCATAGATTAACGCTACAAATTCAGTACAGCATTCCATTGTACTAGAAATTAAGCAAGCACCGTCACTCCGTATGGTGAAAGGGTGATCACTCCACTGATCTTACTTCCAGTCAGCAGCTCAGTATATTTTCCTTCTTGCTCAAAAGATACGTCATACCCGTTATGATTTAAAAGCATCCAGTAGTGTTTGCCATCCTTCTCCTTCTGCACTACTTCAACGCCATGTATCTTGCATTGTAATACAGGCAATATTCCGGCAGTTTCAGCAATCAAAGCCACCAATTTATTCATAGAGTCATCATCCAGTCCACAGCCTACATAGTAAACCCTGCCATTGCCGTATCGATGAACCGTTACAGCTGGAGACCCTTGATAAAATGCACTGCCATACGTGGCGAGTATATCGGCGCTATTGGATTTCAGAATATCACACCATATTTTAGCAGTCCCCTCTCCCATGACACCATTGAGCTTTACTTCACGCCCATGATTGAGCGAATCAAATTCCTCTACTTCTACACCAGACATTTCACGGAAGGCTCCCGGCAGGGTGTCCATCCTCATAGAGTTTTCCCAGTTACGGGTTCCCGAACGGAAGGTGACGACAAGATTCCCCCCACCACGCACATATTCCTCCAATTTATTCTGTGTATTATCCTCTACCAGATTGAATGCTGGCATAAATACAACTTTATATTTACTTAAATCCCTGTCAATGGAGGTTACATCCACATTGATGTTGTTATTTGCCAAGGCCTTGTAATAGGAAATTAACAGCTCGTTATAATTGAATTCTTCACTATGGGGTTGGAAACGATGGCTCCACAAATTGTCATAGGACTTAATGAGGGCTACATGGGAGACCACTGTAGAATCAATAATCCAATCCGACATGGCTTGAAGTTCCTTACCAGTCTGTTTAATCTCTTGATATCTTCTTCTTGGTATGCCATCATGATCCAAAATGCCGTACCAGTATACCTCAGCACCGAAGGGGCAGGTTCTCCATCTGAAATAAACGATCGCTTCCGCACCGTGGGCAATTGCCTGATAAGTCCATAAGCGTAGTTGACCTGGTTCAGGAGTATCTCCCAAAACACTCCATCCACAAGGACCACTCTGTTGTTCCATTACCCAGAAATTCTTATCCTTTACGCCTCGCATTAAATCATGGGCCATCGCAATATTGCGATAATCGCTGATACCCCATTGATTTTTAGGGTAATTATCCCAACAAACAAAATCCAAATCTTCCCCTAAATCAAAGTAATCAATTTCAGGAAAATGTCCCATCATGTTATGTGTAATGGGCTGATTTGCAACTTTTCTGATTTCATCTATCTGCAGTTTTTGATAGTTCACAACGGAATCTGAAGAGAAACGATAAAAGTCTAGCAGCATTCCAGGATTATGACCATGGAAGTTGTTATCAGATTCATCACACACTGTATAACCAGGAAGGTTCATTTCATCCCAGCTTAGATAGTTTTGACTCCAAAATACCGTTCCCCAGGCAAGGTTAACAGCTTCCGTTGTGCCATATTTGTTTTTCAACCACTCCTTGAAAGCGGCCAGACAGTCTTCACAGTAGCATTGACCAGTATCCTGACATCCAAATTCATTGTCTATTTGCCAGGCCATCACATGCGGGTTTTGCCTATAATGCTCCGCCATTTTTGCTGCAATCCTGATAGAATACGCATGATAGACGGGACTGTTATAGCAATAATGCCTACGACTGCCAAATCCTCTTATCTGACCGAATTTATCTTTCATATATATTTCCGGATGTTTATCCATGAGCCATTTAGGAGGGGTTGCAGTGGGTGTTCCCATGACCACTTTTATTCCCTGATTCGCCAAAGTTTCAATAGCCTCATCCAACCAGGAGAAATCATAAGTGTCCTCCATGGGCTCTAGTTTCGCCCAGGCAAACTCAGCCACACGAACCACATTCATGTTCGCTTCCTTCATTAATTTAGCGTCCTCAGCCCATCTTTCTTTAGTCCAGTGCTCAGGATAATAATCTGCACCAAAAACCATTGTAGCAACCACCTTCCTCGTCATTATATTTTCCTAAAATTAATCTCTGATTCTAGTGCAAAAAGTCGATTTTCGACTTTTGCATGCAAGTTGCATTTTGCAACTTGCATGCAGCCAGCGGGGCTACCGCTGGCTGCATGCGAAACCTTGATTGGGGGCGTTACAGCACGAATGTGCGTTATTGCACCAGCATCAACTCTCCATTTTTGAAGTGTCTCAATCACTATGTGGACTCGTGTGCATATGTTTAAAAAAAACTCACTCCACTTCTTTATTAAGGCTCTTTACACTGCCTCGTACCATTAAATCAGTCCCCAGGATAGTGGTCCGAACCTCTTTCCCTTTAATCTTCCTAATGAGCATCCGAGCACTCTCTTCTCCTTGCTCATACTTGGGAATATGGATCGTGGTCAATGGTGGACAGGTGTATTGAGCCTGTAAAATATCGTCAAATCCGATAATAGATAGATCCTCGGGAACGCGTATTCCCCTCTCAGCCAAAGCGGCTATGACACCGATTGCCATCGCATCATTAAATACAAATATGGCTGTAACATCCAGTTTCAGTTCCAATAGACGATGTGCTGCATTAAATCCCTGATCAAAGGCTGTGCCCCTGCTATTCTCAAAAAGTACCCAATTAGGATCAGGTTGAATGTTTCTTTCCTTAAGTCCCTGTAAATATCCTAAATAGCGCTGTTCCTGATGGGTGGATATGTTGGTAATGAACCCAATACGTTTATGGTTACTTTCACATAAATACCCTACAGCTTTTCTTGCTCCTCCCATCATATCTATACCCACAGATGGAATTTCCAGGGTTTCTCCAGAATAATTGGTCACAACCACCGGTACTTTAAGCTTTAAGAACTCGGCCTGCTGCTTTTTAGAGATTGCTGACAAAATCATACCATCCATTTTCCGCTGGTAAATCATGTCGTCATCGTAATGGCTACTGACCACAATGGTATACCCATGTTTTTCTGCATAATCCTCCATACCCTGATATAATTCTACATAGAAGGGATTGGACAATTCAGGTGCATAAAACAGAATTTGTTTCGTTTCATTTGTTTTCAGACCTCTGGCGATAAGATTGGCGCTATACCCTAATTCTTCAATGACCTTCTCTACTCTCTTCCTCTTATCATCTGCAACATATCCATTATTGTTCGTCACACGGGACACTACAGTAACCGACACATTCGCACGTTCTGCCACATTTTTTCTGGTGACGATGTTCTCACCTCCTTTGTGCACTCGAGTTCACAGATATGTTACCATATGAATGATTTCACTGCAACAACTCTGATTTCACAACAAGTACTATTCTTCAAGGTAAACAGCAGCCAGACGTGCATTTTCTTCCAGTGCTTCCACCATCAAAATAAGACGGTTGTCCTTCTCTCGAAACCACGGCTTCGGCAAATAAAGCACTTCCGGGTCACCACCGACCATATCTGGCCTTGATTTGCATTCTCCAAACACGCGTCCCAGCAAGTGACCATTAAAAATACCGGACAACTTCAGCCCGCAGCTCTTGAAACGGGCATAATAGCAAGCTGGCGGCACAGCATCGAAAGAGATGGCCACACCATATGCTTTTCCGGCTTCAAAAGCGATACCATTTTCAAGAATTTCAAGACCCGAGTTCTTTGACAATACCTGATTTTCCATATAAGCAAGCATCTCATCCCCATTGCTGCCACACATTTCAGGAGAAAGCATTGTGAGGTGGTAGAAAACAGGAATACCGGCCGGTTCAGCCCAGTGCCTTTTACGCACCAGCAAGGAAATCTGATGTTTTTGCCTTGGCTTGAACCACGCAGACAAAGAAAACCAGGGGTCCAAAGCATTCATGGTGCCAGCTAAAAGTCCATCCACGTATACAGCGGTTTCAGCTTCAGCACCGGCCATATGCAAAGCGCAGGTGTCTGATTCTTCTTGCAATGTCCAGTCCAGCGTGTAGGATGCGACGAGGGGCATACGTGTTGAATTCCACACATTGGGCATGAGTATGGGATCCATCGCCCCAACAACAACAGACAATTCTTTAGGCAACCACGTTTCATGGACTTTCATGCGCCATAAAACTGGTGATTCTTTTTGATCGATTTGATAAATGGCTTTTGTCCCTTTGGGTGCTGCAATCCGCATAGAGGGGTAGCGTGCATCATCAAAATTGGAATGTCCCCAGGAATCAATACGGAAACGCCAGGCGGATAAACCATCCGCAGCAGGATAGGTAGCCAAAACAGTTTCAGCATCTAAAACAATCGCAGCATCCAAAACAGTTGTAGTATCTAAAACAGCCGCAGCATCTAAAACAATCGCAACATCCAAACCAGTTGTAGTATCTAAAACAGTCGCCGCATCCAAAACAGTCGTAATATTCAAAACAGCTGCAGCGTCCGAAACAATCGCAACATCCGAAACAACTGCAGCATTCGGAAAGCTTGCGCGATCCGACGCCAACACTGCTCCATATTCCTGCCACTGGCCTGCGGACACACGGGTTTCATGGACTTTCCCACCTTCCCAGGCTTGGACAATATCGGCGGCGCCTTCCAACAAAATACCGCATCCACTCATTGTGGCCACTTCATAAGAAATACATCCATTTTTGAACCCGCATGCTTCCAGGGTTATCCCGCTATTGCCAGTCACAGCTTGCATCCAACTTTTTTCGGGAACCATTTCCGCTTTGACTGCGGTTTCCAAAGGCAGCGTCATGGGTTCCGAATTTTCTGCCTTTTCAAGATAGCCTCTGCCAATATCCATTGTCTGCGCCTCTGAACGACGCAATACTTTCACACATATTTCCTGATGATCCAAACTGATTGTAAAATCTCCGAAGCCTTTTATTTTCTGCATCATACCATCTTCTGTGCCAAACAATGCTTCAGGCGACCCATCTGCGTATAGATAAAGCAGTCCTTTTTCCATATGCAGTATTTCCACAGAACCATGCAGCAAACGGATACAGCTATCTGTTTTTTCAAGCAATACATTGATTGGAAAGAAAGGTGCATGAAGGGGATCAATTTCCGCCAAAAACATGCCTTCCTTTGTTTCTACAGCAACGGTCTCTGTGTTTTCTGAATAGTTGGACAAGCTGATGAACATCCCAAAATCACCCATGTTCAAAAGATTTCCCTGTCCATTTTTCTCATTTTTATTCTGCCAGACAACTTTCAGATTATGGGTCTGATGAACCGTACAAGAAGCTAGGGCGTCCCCCATGGTATCGAGCAAACCACCCAACAACCTGCCTTCAAAAGCTTCCTCCCGAAAACGACCTTTCGCATCAATCATAGAAGCGAAATCGTAATCCGTTGTAATAAAAGAAAGCGGGTTGCCACCACGTCCCCAGTTATTGGTGGATGCTGTATAGCCAAAATTGGTTCCAGCCACCTGGTTATAGGCTCCCAATAAACGGGCACCATTGGCCATTTCACGACGCAGTAAAAAGTGTTCGCGACCGGTTTCCGTAATCATCAACGGCAAGTTTTTTTCCTGTAGTGCCTTATGCATTGCAAAACATAGCGGGTCAAAAGCGGGATCAAAAGAAGACGGGTAAAAATTGTAGGTCGGCACAACACCTGGTGCAAAACCTGTTGCCCCTTCTGCGCTGCATTGGCCAGCACAGCCAAATACCGGCACATCGATACCCAAACGGCGCACTATCTCTGCCAATTTTCCCATATAGGCCGCCGGGTTCGGGCAGTCAAAAAAGTCCAGTTCATTTTCAATTTGCAGCAGAATGACACTGCCACCATGACCAATCTGGTAGGATGCAATAATGGGTACCACCTGTGCATACCACTGTTCAACCGCTGTCATCCATTTTGCATCGTCTGTTCTAATGAGCGTGCCATCTGCTAAAAATCGTGCGGGAATGGATCCGCCATCCCATTCGGAACAGATGTAGGGTCCCGGTCTGGCAATGACATAGATGCCTTCTTCTACCATCATTTGCAGGAATGCTGCAATATCTCTGTCTTCCGAAAAAGAACAACGACCCGCCTCGCCTTCATGGTAGTTCCAAGGGAAATAAACATCTGCACAGTTATAACCAGACTGACGCAGTTTTTTAATTCTATCCCGCCACAATTCTTTGGGGATACGAAAATAAAAAAGTGAGGCGCAGAGCAGTATCTCTCTACTCCCATGAATTGAAATCCCATTTTTATCGAGTGCAATCGCTGCGTTCATCGTTTTTCCTCCAAATGTTGTTTTCACATGATGTGTGTTCAGTGCCAGAAGCATAACGAACTCAGCTCTGGATAGGCTAAGTGTCTAGGGCGATTTAATTTCTTTGTATATGGGCTTGATTGCAGCAATCAGCAATAGGGAAGCCTGCGCTTTAAATGGTAAATGTTATTTAAGCTTTAGCACAAAGGGTTGAAATAGAGCGTGCCGGTACAGTATAGCGGTCATTCGCAAGGCCACAGTCTGCCATATCTTCCAGCGCACTCGTTCTGCAAACAGTCCATTGTCTTACAGCACCATCGAGTTGTATTTCTTCATCCTCTTCCTGCGTGTTCACAATAACAGCCACTTCCCGACCGTCCGCATCCAACCAGGCGGTGACCAGTAATCCCTCTTCCAGGTCACTGCCATCCAATGCGAACCGCATGGATCCCGGCCGCAAAAACCGTGCATAGTGCCCCAGTGCCCAAAGCATTTTCGAGGCATAAACTTCGCCGGCAGTACCTGCTTCATCCAAATCGATGTAAACCAGTCCATCTTTATAATCACCGCCGGATGTGGAGAGCCACCACTGCCAGGCGGATGCATCCAAATAGGCTAAATCGGCATGTATCACTTTTGCAATGTAAAGCCCTGCATCCATGCCTAAGTCACGTTTCGGACCATAGTCACCCAACACACAATATTCCGACATCCAATACTTATACCCCGGATATCGTTGCATCGTTTCCTTCACCATATTGCGAACCGCTGCCATCGTTCCCGGCACATCTGTACCATAACTATGTGCGGCAATAATGGGTGCAACCGCTTGCCGAATGGCAGACAGATTGAACACATCTTTTATATTTTCACAGTATTTTCCGCCAAACTGCCAGCCGCGTTCAATGCCACCTTCAATAAGGGTATCTGCATAGGGCAGCACAAAATCGAGGTCGACCAGGGCGAGAATATTGTTGCATTCGTTAATCAACAGCCTGGCTTTGACATCTCTTTCATCCAGAACTTTTTTAATGGACAAAACCGTCCGAACCGTGTCCTCATTGCTGTACCGGCAACCTTCCTGCTTCGCAGTGTCCCAAGGCACCTGGGGTTCATTGATGGGGCTGAGATAATCAAAGGGGAGTCCAATTTCTTCAAAGTGCTTAAGGACATCAGCCAGAAACTGTGCAAACGACATTTCCTGTCCATGTTTCAGGTTTGTTGTCCCTGTTGTTTCATCGCCGCGGGTATGACCATTTTCACACATCCACGCTGGGGGACTGTTCACAAAAGCAATTTTATCTTCTACACCCATTTCAAATGCGCGCTTGAGGAGCCACTGCTGGCCTGCATGCTGCGACCAATCGTAGGGCGCTTTGGGTCCAATTTGAAAACAAGGTGAACGCATCATCCAATTTTCTATATATTCTTTGTCATACCAGGTAGAGCCGCCGCCTATGTTGAACCGAATACAGCTAAGCCCCGCACCCGTTTCCCGGTTAAAGAGCAGTTCGGCTATTCTTTCCATTTTTTCTATCGGCATGGCTGCAAAAGCCGGATCTATCCACCAACAGGCTGAAGCACCAAAATTATCGATCTTCTGATAAGTCGTTGTTTTATCAATCGTCAGTTTACGCATAGTTCCTCCTTAAAAGCAGGCTCTCTCGAAAAAAGACTGCTTTTTCTACAATTCAATCCTTTAAAAGCTCCATCAAAAGTTCAAACTTAAGTAAGATCGTTTTTCAGCCATAGTGTCTTCGAAAATCGGCTCACTGAAATGAAGCATGGATGTTATAAGGGAGGCGAGGCATTCGCCTCGCCTCCCCAGACAACTATAAAAGTTAAATATAAACTTGTCTCTTGGAATCATAGGCTAGAAGCCTTATTTCCCGTTTGCAGTTTTCCATGCATCCACTTGTTTTTGTGCTTCAGTAATGACTGTGTCAATACCAGCTGCTTTTAACTGGCTACGGAAGTCTGCAACAGCAGCGACAGGATCGCCAGCCATGCCCAATGAAATAGCGTTGATCATGGAAGTGCCTACGTTGTTAATAGCCGCAACTTCTGTGCTAACCGCAGATTGGTCAAAGGTGAAGTTGCCCCAGAGATAAGGTACAGAGAAAGAATCCAGGTATTTGATGTAGTCGTCTTTTCCAGGCCAACGGCTGGCATCGATAGGCTCAAATTTGTCCACACGGCCGCCCCAAAAGTTAGAAGAGAATCCGAATTTTGTTGCATCAAAATCTGGAGGGGTGAATTTTTCACCTTTTTCATTTAAGAAGTAGTTTGTATCTTTAATACCATAGTTCAACAGCATGTAGAAATCTTTGTCTTGGCGGATAAGCTCATACAACATGGTTGCACGTTCCGGGTTCTTACTTTGGGCACTGATGGAGGTTGCACCATGGGTAATGGGCATATTCACAAGGTTTTTGGTAGGTTCAAAGAAACCAAACATTTTCAGGTCGGAACCGGGTTGTTTTTGTTCCATTTCCACTGCAAGACCCATATACGTTTGTACGTGATGTTGGTCCGCACCGGTTCTGCCTTCTTTTAAGAACTGACGGGTGTCATCTTTGTTGTTCAAAACGTCTGCTTTCCAGTATCCTGCATCCGCCCATTGTTTCATCATCACAGCATAATCTTCAAAAGTTTTGTCAAAGAAAGGCGAGTATACAGTATAAGGTTCTTTCTCGTAATCTTTGAACCACAGTAAGGCACCGGGAATGGCATCGACCGGGCTGGAATTGGTGTGTGACGTTATCCATCCGATAGCTTCGGGAAGATTGGCGCTGTTCCAGGGAATCACGTCAGGCATATTCTTTTTGATATAATCAAAATACTTGCCAAGTTCTTCCCAGGAAGTAACCTTTTCAAGGCCGGCCATTTTCACCCAGTCACCGCGATAGAAGAACCCATGGTTGACATACTGGGTGTAAGCGTTTTCCGGGAAAGCAACAATTTTGCCATCATACTTACAGGCATCCCATTCTTCTGGAGTAATTTCTGCATATGTCAGCGGGGCATATACAGGCAGCAGTTCGTCTAAAGGCATCCATGCGCCTTTTTGTGCATTTGGCCACAAGTCGAGCCAGTCAGAAGCAGTTGTGACCAAGTCCATGCCTTCACCTGTTGCAACCAGCAGGTTATATTGGGTTTGCCAGTCTGTCCAGCCTGTCCAACGGAATTTGATATTGGCATTGATTTTTTCTTTCAGGTAGTCATTCAATTTTACTGTTACTGCATCAATTTGTCCGTTTGTCGGTGCATCGCCCATGACTTGGAAGTCAATGGTAACGAATTCGCTGGTGTCTGCAACATTTGCAGGTGCAGATTCGCTCGCTGCTACCGATTCGGCTGGCTTGGTAGATTCAGAGGCTGCCGGGGTGCTGCTGGCTGCAGGTGTTGTCCCACCGCAACCCGCCAGTACTGATAAAAGCATCACTACCGCAAACAGCATGGAAATGATTCGTTTTTGTTTGATGATTTTCATAACAATTTCCTCCTTTTTTATGTGTCACCCGCCATGCGGGAAACCATTGTATGAATGGGTTAGGGCTTCATTGCTCTGTTGTTTGACAGAGTATATGATGATAGGGTTGCTTGATAATTGGTAAAGATTCGACTGCTCTCCTCCATTAACCTTTAACCGCGCCAATGGTAATACCGGAGATGAAGAACCTTTGCACGAAAGGATACAGTAAAATGATAGGGCCGGTTGAGACACAAGCCACAGCCATTTTCAGGCTGTCCCCCGGCATATCTTGAACCGGGATGTTGGCTGCAGCCGCTGAGCTCCGGATGAAATCAGCCTTATTGATAACGGAATACAAGAATAGCTGTAGCGGCTGATGTTTTACGCCATTTAGAAACAACATGGCGTTATACCATTCATTCCAGTAGCCCAAGGCCAAAAACAGGCCGATAGTGGCTAGCGCCGGTGTGGCCATGGGACGGACAATGCTCCACCAAATTTTCATATCCCCGGCACCGTCAATTTTGGCCGATTCGGTGATGGCGTGGGGTATACCCTTCAAAAAGCTTTTCATCAATATAATAAGCCAGGGGCTAAGCAGAGAGGGGAGTAAAATGGAGAGATAGTTTCCTTGCAATCCCAGATATTTCACCATAACAAGATAATAGGGAATTAAGCCGCCTGAGAACAATGTAGTAAAATAGAAGAAAAAAGAAATGACATTGCGGTAAGGAAAGTCTGGTCTTTGCAAGGCATATCCGGTCATACCTATAATGTAGAGTCCAACAAGTGTACCCATAACAGTGATGCCAATGGTTACAATGTAAGAACCGATGATGGCCGAAGGGTTATCAAATAACACAATTTTATAGGCAAAGGAGGAAAACTCGCTTGGCCACAATGTAAAGCCGTTTGCCCTCAGAGAACTGTCCGAGGCAAACGAGTTGGTAATCATAATAACAAAGGGAATCATACAGATCAGTGAAAAAATAGTAATGACTGTATAACTGATTATTTTGATAATAAGTGCTGCGTTGTCCTCTTTGACTGTATTGAGCTTGTATCTCGTTAGTGTGCTCATGGGATCACTTCTCCTTCTCGCCTAAAACAGCGCGTATTCGGGTTCCAGTTTCTTTACTGCTGCATTGGCCAACATGACCACCGCAAATCCGAAGATGGATTGATAAAGGCCAACCGCACTGCCTTGTGAAAAGTTCATGTTCACAACCAGCGAGCGGAAAACAAAAGTCTCAATAATATCTGTTGCTTTATACAGCGCCATGTTATTGGCACCAACCGTATTGTAGAAAAGACCAAAGTTTCCTTTTAGTATGCCGCCAATGGCAAAAAGGGTCAGGATAACAAAAGTAGATCTTAGCCATGGCAATGTAATAAAGCGAATTTTCTGGAACGCATTGGCACCATCGATATCCGCCGCTTCAACAACAGATGTGTCCAAACTCATAATGGATGCAAGATAAACAACTGAGCCATAACCGGCACCTTTCCAAAGATTGATAAAGACAAGAATGCCCGGCCAATACTTGGCTTCCGAATAAAACTTGACAGGTTCTAGGCCAAAAGCGGCAAACCAATGGTTGATGATGCCGTTGTCGTAGCTGAGGAAGTTATAGGCAAATAAACCAACCAGGACAAAAGAAATGAAGTAGGGCAGGAACATCAGTGTTTGTGACACCTTTTTAAATATTTTTCCACGAATTTCGTTGAGCATGATGGCTAGACCAATTTGTGCAATGCTGGATGTGGCAATAAAGAAAACATTATACACGACCGTGTTGTAGGTTAATTTCATCAGTTGGCCATTTCTAAGCAAGAACTCAAAATTTTTGAAACCGATAAACTGACTCTTAAAAATACCGGCAGCGTAGTTAAAGTTCACAAATGCAATGTAAGCTCCCGGCATGGGGATGTAATTGAAAATGATGAAGAAGAGAATCGCCGGGGTACACATGAGCATGAGTGTCTTGTTTTGCCAGATGCGCAGAAACTTCCTTTTTTTCTTTTGCTCCAAGATAGGACTTCGTTGTGGCAAAACCGCCTCGGATCTGACTTTCATTTTTTCTCCTCCTTGGTATGATTAGCAAAAACTACGTATTGCTGAAATCGATTTCATAATGTTTAAAGAACACAGCAATCTTCTTTCCATATTATAATGTGCATCTTGCATTCTTGTCAATATATACATAGGAATATCTTTTTTTAGGATTATTTTGTTGACTATCTATAATGAAATCGGTTTCATTCGGCTATGTGTACCGATTTTTTACTGTTCGATATGGTGGTTCCCCTGCACATCAGACGCATCGGAAGCATATGTCCCTGTGCATATTGCTCACCACGCCCCTGATTGAGGACAAATTCCACCACATAGTCTGCAAAAGCACCGTAATCCACCACTGATGTCGTGATGCCGGGAAAAATGGTTTCCGTTAAGCTGATACCATCCATGCCAGACAAAACAATATCTTCACCCACTTTAAACCCATGTTGTTCAATGACAGATAAGGCACCAATGGCCACAACATCGTTAACAGCCAAAACAGCGGCAGGAATTTCTTTTTGGGAAAGTAATTTTTCCATAGACCGTGCACCGGCCCGTATGCTAAACCCATCCTCAATAATCCATTCACTGCGAATTTCAATACCAAAACGGTTTGCTGCATCGATGAGATGGTTCTTGCGTTCAAACGCGTTGCGTACATCCATTTTTCCGCTCAACAAGCCCACCGTCTTACACCCAAGCTCTGAAAAATGTTGCACGATATCATCGACAGCCTGTTTTTCATCTGAATAAACCTGTGCGCAATGTACACCTGGAAATTTTGACAGTGTAATGATGGGGGTGTGGCGATTGATTTTCTCGATTGTCCGCAGCATTTTGGCTTGTGGAAACAGATCATCCACAATACCACCGCAAAGTACAATGACTTCCACTTCTTTCTCTGCTAAAACATTCAATGTTTTAATTTCCCTATCCCGATTGGATTCGGAATTGCACAGGATAACGGTATAACCCGCTTGTGCCAATCTGGTTTCCACTTCTAAAAAAAGGGTGGAAAAGAAGGGGTTTGTAATGTCCGGTACAATAAAGCCAATTGTCTTGGAACGACGCGCTTTCAGACTTCTGGCAACACTGCTGGGTCGAAATTCATGCTTATCAAGAATGCTTAAAACAAGGGTACGTTTTTCTTCATTCACAGGTCCATTGCCTGTTAAGACGCGCGAAACCGTCGAAGCAGAAACCTCGGCCTCCCGTGCAATATCATAAACAGTCATTTTTCTATCAATGTTCTTCATTAACACCTGCTTTAAAATACGATTTTGATTATCAAATTACTTGTTATAGTTGATTTTTGACTTTTTATTATAAACTGTGATATTGCTGTCGGTTGACGCAAAGGCATTGGTTGGGCAGTCTACAATCTTCAAGGTTCGAGATAAGCCTCATGGCGACACCCTTGCGTTAACAGGGCTACCGTGAGCATGAGAAACCTTCAACGAAAAACAGAAGATTCTTTTACTGAAATCGATTTCATTTTACAGCATAAAAGTAAGAAATGCAAGGGAAAAAACGCTGTTTCTTTGAAATAATATGCAACGTCATATCAATAAAATTCTTTATTTTTACTGCTTTTGTATCATCTCCACCCAATGGCATTTCCCATGTTGTATACCGGAAAGAACGACCATGGGCTTACAAAGGAATCTTATATGAAAAGCACTACAGGGGAACAGTGTGTCTGCAGGATCTACTGTTTCGCATCGTCTCTAAAGGTGAACAGTGCCTGCAGGCTCTACCGCTTTAGCATCGTTTCCACCGGCTGCAAATGCCAGTTCTCATGCTGTATACCGGAAAGACCGGCCATGGGTTTAAAAAGGCCATATTCCGCCAATCTCACTTGACGTTCAACAGATAAGCCATCTTCCAACCCTTGCAACCAATCACTGGCAGTATCCACGGCGAGACCCATATTGTGTTTACTCGTCCCCGGCTTTGCTGCCAATGCACCACTACCATCCAAATACTTTTGATACAAGGTCGCTTGCCTGTCAAAATCTCTGTATCCTTCACCAAAATAGGCGCATTTTCCGGCATCACGCGCCAAAGCAGCCAGGCGACCCTTAAAAACTGGATCAATATTGGCCATTGTTTCCGGGTTATCACCCGGTCCCTGAACAAATTGGATATACCAAAAAGGGTTAGCCGTTCCGGCGTAGGCTTTTCCGAAAAAAGGACTTGCAGCAAGTGAGGTTTCCCAGGCGGACTGAATCGCATCCAAGGCATCCTTGCCCTTCAACTTCAACACTTCTGCTGTTTCTTGTGTCAATGTCCCTGTTACCTTCAGCCCAGAGTCTTGCTGAAAGCGAAGCAGGCTTGCTGATGTAACTTCCCCCAAAACACCATCTACCCCATTGGCATAGGGTCCAAAGGCACCCACGCCATAACCGAGCGAAATAAGTGAAGCTTGTGCAGAAGCAACATCCCTGGTGGATATGTCAGAAGGTATCCCGGCCAGTCGTCGCTGTAACAGAACTTGTGAAATCAGCGCATCGGCATCGGCATTACCGGTTTCCTGGAAGGAGCCTGGTACTTCAACCAGGGTAGTGTTTGTCTTCATAACCTGATCCGTTAACCAAGGTTCGATGACCCATGCTTTTTGAAGAGATGATTCCGAAGGTACAGACTGCATACCAGCAGCCGTTGTTTCAGAAGGCGTTTGTAAAGGGGGCGTCCCCACTGATTTCAAAATTTCCGAAAAGCTGCTATCAGTGCCGGACAGGATTGAATTGTCTGCAACAGAAAGTGCGCTGCCATTGCCGCTTAACGAAGGAAGCCCGCGACTAACGGAAACGCCTTGTGATATGAGTTTTTGAATGCTCTCTATACCCATGAATACTCCAAAATAACAAAGCTACTCTTTACAACGGTGTTTGTGTACATACACGACTAACGGAAACGCCTTGTGAACTCCGTTTTTGAATGCTTTCTATGCCCATAAATACTCCAAAATAACAAAGCTACTCTTTACAACGGTTTCGTGTCCATACCAGAAATCATCAAGTTGATGATGATACAGGCTTTATTGAACAATACGCACATGATATACATCGGCATTTTTTAAGCATTTCAATAAAGAACATTGATGCAATCATATAATTCCTTATTTTGGACGGTAGACGACATCCACTAGATTGTGATATTGTTTGTTGGGGTAAGGTTATGGAATTGTTTCGTTTGTGTTAAAACTCCCTTATTATTCAGGAACCACAGACCAACGCCCTGTTTTCTTAAAATGCGATGTTTCACCCACAAACGGAGGGAAAAATGCTAAAAGATATGCTGCTTCAAGAAATACCGACTGTCCTTGGCGGTTTGGCCATTTTTATTTTTGGAATGAATTATATGAGCGAGGGTTTGCAAAAAGCTGCCGGTGAAAAAATGCGTCGTATTTTGCAGCTGTTAACGGTGAACCCCTTTGTCGGCATTCTGGTAGGAACCCTTGTCACTATGGTCATTCAAAGCAGTAGTGCCACAACGGTCATGGTCATCGGTTTTGTCTCTGCCGGCTTGTTGACGTTGAGACAATCAATCGGTGTCATTATGGGTGCCAATATCGGCACAACCATCACCGCATGGCTGGTATCCATCAAAATCAGCGAGTATGCCTTCCCCATCGCTTTTATCGGCTTTGTGTTACTTTTCTTTATCAGCAACCCAAAGGTGAAACACATCGGCCAGGTTGTTTTTGGTTTCGGCGTTTTGTTCATCGGCCTAAACATCATGAGTGACGCCATGAAGCCCCTCGCCGGCAGCGAAGAAATTCGCAACCTGATGCTGGCTGTTTCCGGAAAACCTGTGCTTGGACTGACCATCGGTGCCGGACTCACCGGTATTATCCAAAGCAGTTCTGCGGTCATTGCCGTTATTCAAAAACTTGCCTTATCTGTTACAGCAACCGGTGCACCACTCATAACCCTCGCGGCAGCAATTCCCCTCGTGCTGGGCAGCAACATCGGTACTACGGTAACCGCTCAAATTGCCTCTATCGGAGCCAGCCGCAGTGCGAAACGGGTTGCCTGGGTGCATACCATTTTCAACGTTGGCGGTTCCATCATTTTTCTATTTCTTATTGGTCCCTCTTCTATACTTGTGAAGGCCGTTATGGGCGGAACACCGAACGCACAGAATATGGACTTTGCCATTGCAACATTCCATACGCTGTTTAATGTCAGCTGCACACTGCTGTTCTTGCCTTTCATGGGATTACTAGAGAAGGCGGTATGCTTCATCCTGAAAGAAAAAGAGGGAGAAGACGAATCCGTCCTTGCCCATATTGATATAAAAGTGTTGCATACCCCCGCAATTGCTATGGACTTGGCCGTCAATGAATTGGTTCGTATGGGCAAGGTAACACGAACACTTATAGAAACTTCCAAAAATGCATTAATGACCCGCAATCTTGCTACACATGATGAGGCATTTCGTTTGGAAGACCTGACAGACAAAATCAAGACTGAAATCATCCAATATCTCTCACGCATTCTTTCCACTGGTTCCTTAACGGAGAAGCAATCGATTCGGCTCACAGGTCTTATGCATATGGCGCATGATATTGAGCGCATCGGTGATAACAGCAAAGAAATATCCAAAATATCTTTGTCCATGATTAACGACAAGGTTATACTTTCCGACAATGCAGTCCAGGAGTTGTCTGATACCTTTGATATAATTCTATCGACCGTGGATGATACCATCAAAGCTTTTGAAATGGAAGATATGAAAGCGGCTCAACTTGTTATTGAAAAAGAAGATGATATTGACAACCTGGAAAATATGTTACGGCAAAAACACATTGAACGTTTGAATAATGGTCTTTGCGACCCCAGCACTGCCATTGTTTATGTTGAACTCTTACACTACATCGAGCGTATGTCAGACAGCTGTAAAAACATCGCAGAAAGCGTCCTAGATGACTTGTCCCACAAATTGGGCGGTATCTATGACCAGGACGATGATAATAAAACAATTGCTTAGGCTGATTCTTTGACCAAAAACGCCTGCGTCCAAGGACTTGTTCCTTGTAT
Organism: Acetivibrionales bacterium; assembly: GCA_038249175.1. Classification (GTDB taxonomy): domain Bacteria; phylum Bacillota; class Clostridia; order DSM-8532; family DSM-8532; genus JAEWSN01. The sequence continues at coordinate 20,848 of JBBRWP010000003.1, read as the reverse complement.
TGCAGGCGTTTTACACTTCCCAGATATTTTCACGGTACCCGCTTACGAATTTGCATAAACCCAATTACGGTACCCACTTACGAATTAGCGTAAACCCAATTACGGTACCCGCTTACGAATTTGCATAAATCCTATTACTATTACGGTATCCGCTTATGAATTTGTGTATCCTATTACGGTACTCACTTATGAATTTATGTAACTCCTGTTATGGTACCCACTTACGGATTAGTGTAAATCCTATTGTTGAAACAAGGGTACTTAGCGTGGTTCCCCAAATTAAATCAACAATTGTTATGGCAACAGGCCAGTCCTTAATGGTAGCCAAATTGGTCAAATCATATGTTGCATACGTCATCAACCCATACAAGGCACCGGCCAAAATGGCATACACCAGGCTGTTCTTTTCCATGGCTGGACTGATCACAAAAAATAACATCCCGACAACAAATAACGCATAAAAAATCAGCGCCGGCCCAAAACGAACCGGATCACGCATGAGATAGCCCAGCTGCTGCGCATAAAACTTACGGGAGATGAATAACAGCCAAACCATATCAATGATCAAAAAAACAGCAAAGACAATACCATAGCGAAATACCCATTTCAATAATTCCATTTTCTCTCCTTTTACTCTTCCAGAATTGTCCTAATTTTTTATTTAGTACAATGTCACAATTTTACCCCCTATTCTATGTTTGATACAAAGCACATTACAATTTTTACGCTTACCCTGATTTTTATTCGCGAACAAGTATGATTTCACTGCAACAACTCGATAACAATCCCATTTCAGCCATAAAACATGGCGTACATCCCACTTGTATGGCTAAAACAGGCTGTTTTCACCACATTTACTGATGTTTTTTATTCTATGAAAAGTTGTTGCAGAGAAAACAACTATCAGTTATAAATTAAAAACTACACGCGATTCACTCTATTTGCGATGAATCTTCAAAAAAGGAACAAAAATTGGAATTTCAGCCGCATACGCAGCATAGCCGGCCTTCTTTTCAAGCCGTTTTTCTAACATGGGAACCCCGGAAACAAAGCGAATAATGAGTGTGATGGTTAGCGGCCCGACAAAAGACCACCAGGGTGCACCATAAGACAATGCCATCAGGTACAAGCCCCACCAGAAAACAGATTCTCCGAAATAATTCGGGTGCCGGGATGTTTTCCACAGTCCTGTCTTGATGAGTCTCCCGCGATTTTCTTTCTGTTCCGTAAACTTTTTTAACTGCCGGTCTGCAACAGACTCATACAGCAAACCGCCAAAGCAAATAATGAGGCCAACGTAGAAAAGGGGTTGCAATACCGTCAGCAGCCCTGCAAAAGAATCGATGTAAAACGAGCTGAGTGCGCGCTTGATTGCAATAACCTGCATTCCAAATAAAAATGGCATGGAAATGATACCCATTAGTAAGCCTTGAAACATAAACAGTTGAAAATAAGAGCGGAGGTAGTATGATTTGCCCCAGTCTTTTCGGAACGCTGCGTAACGAAAATCTTCCGCCTTCCCGAAATTGCGCTTTCCAATATGGAATGCCAGTCGCGTTCCCCAGAGGAACACAGGTACAAGTAAAAATAATCCAAAGGGTGTTGGGGTTTTTACCCATTGAAAAGCCGCCAGCAGAACAAAACCTGCACCCCAACCGACATCCACAATGCCGGCATTTTTCAGTATAATTCCCACAATATACCAAGCGGTAAAATAAAGAATGAGAAACAGGTACGCCTGCACCATTGTTCCAAAAAAATCAAACATGCCAAATACACTTACCCTTTCAAGTGATCTGTGACTACAGTCCGTCTGATGCTCGTCTGCCGGCATTCAAGATGAACACCTACCCTTTCACATACGCAATGGGTACAGTCAGTCAGCCGGCATTCAGGATGAACACTTACCCTTTCACATACGCAATGGGTACAGTCAGCCAGCCGGTATTCAGGACGAAAACTTACCTTTCAAATACGCAATGACTACATCCCGTCTCCCGGCATTCAACATAAAACACTTACCCTTTCATGTAGGCAATAGCTGCAGCTCCTCTGCCGGCATTCAGGGCGACAGCACTCGATATGGGTTCCACAAAGGCTGGTGCCTTGCCGGCTATTTTTGCTATCTTGTCGCGAAAGCCCTCCAATGCCGCTGCATCATCCGCATACACAAGACCATACGAATGAATACCGTATTTTTGTGCATCCTCCTGGAATTTTTTCAAAATCTTTTTAAATGCCTGTTTCCTGGACAAGGTTTTCGCCCAAATGCTTCCCTTGCCCTGGTCATCAATGGAAACAACCGGCTGCAAGTGCAATTTGGACAAAATAAGGCCCTGCGCCTTTGAAACACGCCCACCTTTAATCATAAATTTGAGGGTGTCCACACTGACATAAATATGGGTTTGATCCCGCAAAACGGCAATCTTATCTCCGATTTCATCCAACGACATACCGGTATTGGCAAGGCGTATAGCCTCCAGAACCAGAAGCCCCTCTGCGGCAGAATTTTGCTTCGAATCAATAATCCGAATTTTTTTCCCAGCGGTTGAAAGCCTTTCGGCAACTTTCAATGCATGCTGATAAAGACCGCTCATTTTCTCAGAAACAAAGATTCCAAGCACTTCATCATAATGAGACAACATAATCGCCAACGCTCTTTCAACAGAAGCAATCGTCGGTTGCGCACTTGTCGGGTGCAAAGCCATGGTATCAATGTTGTTGTAGAAAATTTCAGGGGTCATGGTCACCTTGTCAAGGTAGGCGGTGCCATCGTGAATGACATTCATGGGAATGACCAGGCCCATCGCCTCCTTGATGGCACTGGCTGGCAAATCGGCAATGGAATCCGTGAGGATGCCTACCCGGTTTTTAGGGTTTTGCACCATAGCCTGCTGCAAAGCCATATCATCGACTTTGTGCGAAGCGACTTCAGCATTTTTTAAGAGAAGTGCCATCACCTTATCCGGTGCATCCGTGTGAATATGGACCTGTTTGAAGGGCTTGCCGCCCGTAATCACCAGAGAATCTCCCATGGTTGACAAGCTCTTCATGAGGGCTTCATCACTCTCATCCGGACGATGCAGTTTTATGACAAACTGCGAACAAAAAGGATAATCCAATGACACATTTTCGTGGTTGATTTCTACCGTACTTTCATCCAAAATCTGCATCTCCAGGATAGATGATGCATTACTGCCATGTCGAACCTGAGCCAATATACCTTCTACAAACAATAAAAAACCTTTGGCACCTGAATCCACCACGTTGTTGTCCCGCAATACTTTCATCATGCTTTTGGTTTGTTCCACAATAATCTGGGCTTTCTCAAATGAGCGACTGAACCAGTTCTCCAGCGTATCGTATACAGTGGAATTCTTCAGCTCTTCCGTCCATTCACGCATTACGGTGAGAATAGTCCCCTCCTTGGGCGAAGATACCGCTGAATACGCATATTGAACAGCCTGTGCAGATGACGCAGCGAACTCCTGTACTGTCAGGATGTCTTTTTGCTTCACAGACTCGGCAAAGCCATACAGAAACTGCGCAAATATCATCCCCGAATTCCCGTAGGCATTTTCGATGGCTGCCTTTGCAACGGATGCCATTGTTTTTCCAATGCTGATATTTCGTTCTGCCTTTGAGATAATGGTGCGCATTGTCAGTGCCAGGTTCGTTCCGGTATCGCCATCGGGTACCGGAAACACATTGATTTTGTTCAGATACTTTTCATTAATAATAATGTTACCTGCTCCGGAAATAATAAAGTCGTACATATTGGTGCCATCAATGGACCCACCGAGTGGTTTACCCTCCATATGTGCCATTGTCATATTATTAACCATCCCTTTCTCTTCAAGCCGGAATAAAACTTGCTAAAAATGCTACGCACTTTTAGTGTTGTACCTGTACCTTTCCCTTCAAGCTGGCATAAAACTTTCTAAAAATGCTACGCACTTTTAGTGTTGTACCCTCCTGTTTTATATTTATGAAACACTACGTCACCGCTTTTGTTGCCACAATGTGCAATTGTTTTCCTGTTTGAATTATATCTCATTTTTACCACTGTATATATCTTTGCAACACAGAACATAGAATAAAGTGATATAATTACAATAGGATTAAAAACAAACACAATCAGACACATGCAACAGGGTTTCGTATACTGGACATCTGAAACCAAAATTGTTTCAAGCACACAGGAAGAAAGGAGTCTCACATGGAAGGAAAATTATACCGTTCCCGGACCGATAAAAAAATTGGTGGTGTCTGCGGCGGACTTGCTCGCTACTTCAATATCGACCCCACCATTATTCGTCTCATCTGGGCAGTTTCCGTCTTTGTTTTTGGCGTTGGCGGCATCTTATACCTCATTGCCTGGATTGTATTGCCGGAAGAGCAGTATTAAACGAGTATACGATCCGTCCAACAAGGTTTCACCAAGAAATTGTATGGATGTAAGAAAAACAAAAAAAGCAGGCAATGCGCCTGCTTTTTTTGTTACTATTTGTGCATTGCTTTCATTAATGCCGCGCCATAATGTCGATATTAAAACTACCGATGACACACATTTTTTTCTGTACGTCCCGTTCCATAAACAAGTCTCCTCTTCTCAAAAAAATGGCTTAAAACGATTCCCAAGATTACCCTATCCTATTTTATGCCTCAGAACTTTTTAGCGCAAGCCACATACAGCAACACGGCAGGCATATTTAATACCCACTGCCAAGCGTTGCATCAGCTGCGGTCACTTCAAGCAATTCACCGGCACTTTCGCGTTTTTCGGCTTCTTCCATAATCGCAATCGTTGCTGTTGCACCGCATCTGCTGCAGCCAACCGCCCGACAAGCCAGAACAGCATCCAAGGTTCTGACGCCTCCGGCGGCCTTGACACGAACTTTTTTAGAACATGTTGCGCGCATCAGCTTCAAATCGTCAATTGTGGCCCCGCTTGGCGCAAATCCGGTGGACGTTTTTACGAAATCTGCTCCTGCATCTTCACATATTTTACAGGCTGCTATTTTTTGTTCCTCATTGAGGTAAGAATTTTCAAAAATAACTTTAACAAGCACATTCCTTGCATGGGCTGCTTGCACAACAGCATGGATATCTGACGCAACCGTAGCGACGTCTCCTGAAATAAGGCGACCAATATTCAGTACCATGTCCAGCTCTTCTGCTCCTTCATCCATGGCCAACTGTGCTTCAAGCACCTTCACTTCTGTTTTGTTGGAACCATGGGGAAAGCCGATGACTGTGGACAGTTTCACATCGGACCCTTTGAGTATTTCCGCTGCAAGCTTCAGATCGCAGGGCTTCACGCATACCGACGCAGTATCATACACTTTTGCAATCTCACAGCCTTTTCGTACTGTTTCGGTGTCCATTTCCGGTCTTAGCAGCGAGTGGTCCAGCATTTTTGAAATGTCTTTTTTGTTCATTTTCATTTTCCTCCATCGTTTTATTAACTCGATCGTTGAACTGACTTGATTTTCTCTGAATGAACCATTCATAATTTCAGCCGGTATTTGAAAGTTTCAGTCAAGTCCCTAATGTTTAGTAGGGTATAGTCAAGAATACTATCACACAAGGATAATTATCAAGGTTCACCCGTTCCAAGGCACTGAAAAATGATTCCTTAATAAGGCAAGTGCACTGATAAAGCCACTGGCATGGGGTACCCAGTCTTCATCCATGTACAACCTGGGATCGTCGTTTTCTTTGCTGGTAAAAACTTGCACTTTTTTTGGTTTAAATTGTTCTGCATCCATCTGATGTCCTACGCCAGCAACTGTTTGTATTGGGTGGATTATCCACATACCTACTATACCATGCTGTGAATATTTTAACACCATAAAAAAAGCAATGCGGCAAAGCCGCATTGCTTTTAAAAATTCGTTGTCTAATCCTACTGTCGGGCTTTTCCTGTCATATGTTCCACTGTAAGCTTCAAAACACAGATGTTCGCAGCAGACCGGTCAATGTAGGCCAGCCCCTCATTCAAAAAATCTGGAGAATACTTCTCAATGATTGCAAAAAGACCCGCTTTCGCTTCATCTCCAAACACTTCTGTCACCTGGCCATAAAGAATGACGCTTCGATACTGGACCGTAAATTTGTCCTGCACTCTTTTCAGTGTTTCCGCCACAGTAAAAACACAACGGTTGTCCGCTTTCATCGCAGCGGCCCGTGTTCCTTCTTTTGAACCATGCAGCCAAATACATCCGTCTTTGTATGCATAACACATGGGCACAGGATGCGGATAACCATTGGTTCCGTTAAGGCTGAGCACGCCGTGCTCAGCTTCCCTTAAAAGGCTTTCACATTGATCTTTTGAAATTTCTCTGTCCTTTCGCCTCATATCTGAAAACATTACTTCTCGCTCTTCTTGGCTTTGCTGATAACCTCAGGCTGTGCCACAACGGATTTCAGTTCTTTTGCGCCCGAAGCGGGTGCCGCATCGACTTTCTTCTTTTTCTTTACTTCTTTTTTGTAATCTCTGTTTCCCATATGCTCACCTCCTGTTAGTCCACTTTAAATATCCTTCGTCAATTACGTTAACTACTATGATTTATGACCACGGGTTATCTTTTACCAATGTACCACGATTCTTCATTCCTTACAACAGCATATTGGTGTATAATACACTTCAATCGATATAAGCCTTTTGTTCTTTTTCTACGAATCATTCAGCATATTGCTGTATAATACAGTTCCACCCTGAGGCATATTATGATTGTACCCCAGAAAGTCGTTTCAAGGCAATTCCCCGCAAGTTTTCTTGCGGATAATTGCAAAAAAGTTATAATTTGAGACAAATCAACACGATTACCAAGCATTCTGCGAATGCTGGCACAAGTTATCTGACGATAACTTGTGCCAGCAAGTCACCAAGTGACTTTCTGGGAAGTCATCATATCATCAGAAAGAGGTTTTCTCATGCAAGTTGTCATCCATATTTTTTTACAAAACATATTGCCGGTTTTTATCCTTATTTTTTTAGGCTTCATCCTCAGCAAAAAATTCAAGTTGGACATTCAAACGTTGACCAAACTGAATTTTTACCTTTTCATTCCGGCTTTTGCCTTTACCAATCTCTACATCACGAAAATTAGCATTGATGCGCTGAAAGCCATGCTTGTTGCGGTTCTTATCCTGATTGCCAACTTCCTCCTGGGCCTTATTATTTCGAAAATGAAACACTATGATGGCGGTATGGAAAATGCTTTTCAAAACGCCCTTATGTTTTACAACTCGGGGAACATTGGCATCCCACTCATTACGTTGGTCTTCAGTACCGGCGTCTATGTTGTCGGCAATGATACCCCTTACCTCAGCATTGCACTGACAACACAGATTATGGTCTTTGTTGTGCAAAACATTTCTGTAAATACCATCGGTTTTTTTAACGCCGGCCGTGCAAACAGCCACTGGAAGGATGCACTGATGCAAGTCGTAAAAATGCCGGCCATCTATGCGGTTCTATTGGCTTTTCTATTAAAAATGGTTCCTTATGACATTACCCAGCTTCCCATCTGGCCTGCCCTCGTATATATCAAAGGCGGTTTGGTCCCCATGGCCTTAACAGCGTTGGGCATACAACTGGCAAAGTCCAAAATACAGCTTGGGGACAAAGATGCCTGGCTGGCGACCGCTATCCGCTTAATCCTTGGCCCCGCAATGGCTTTTGTCTTTATTCACCTGCTGCAAATTGACGGCATTGTCGCCCAGGCATTGTTCATTTCCAGCGCTGTACCCACAGCTGTGAACACCGCCTTGATTGCCGTGGAATGTAAAAATCATCCGGATTATGCAACCCATGTGGTTATCCTAAGCACGGTACTTTCCAGTGTAACCATGATTGCTGCCATATTTTTTGCAGGTATGTTGTTTCCCCTTGTGTCGTGACATCGCTTTGATATACACAAGATACTTACCACGACCAATCCAGTTTGTTGCATACGCGTCATGAACTGTCTCGGAGGTTCACCAGAAACGAACCTTGGTGTCTCTAGCGTATACCCATTGTTTCTTGAAAGTCTTATATATTCACCCGTTTCCAGAAAGACGGGGCAAAAAGCAACAGTACCGGAAATACTTCCAAGCGCCCGACCACCATACAAATGGACAATACAATTTTACTCAAGACAGAAAAAGCAGCATAATTGCCGGTTGGACCGACCATTTCCAAACCCGGTCCAATATTCCCAATCGTTGCAATGACAGCGGAAACCGTCGTGACCATATCGTACCCATCCAAAGATACGACCAGCACTGAAAAAACAAATACAAAGATATACATGTAGAAGAAGGCCATAACCCCGCTCAGGGTTTCCTGATTCACGGCTTTTCCGCCCATACGCACGGAAGAGACGGAGTGCGGATGAATCAGTTTTACCACTTCTTTCTTAATCATCTTAAATAACAGCAGAATACGGATGCCCTTCATACCACCACCGGTTGAACCAGCCGATGCACCTAAAAACATGAGGACAATGAGGATCATTTTGCTGAATTGCGGCCAGAGGTTGAAATCTGTCGTAGCATAGCCTGTGGTCGTCATAATGGAAGATACCTGGAAGGCGGCAAAGCGCAAAGCTTCGCCAAAGGTTGGGTATATATTCCGAAAAATATTCAGCGTCACCAGCAAAATAGAAACACTAAAAGCCCCAAGATAAAAGCGAAATTCTTCATCTTTCCAAAACGCCTTAACATTGCCCTTTAGCAACTGATAATAGAGGGCAAAGTTCACACCAAAAGCAAACATAAAAAAAGTGATTATGGCATCCACGTAAACACTGTGATAGGCTCCTACACTGGCATTTTTATTGGAAAAGCCCCCGGTTCCAGCCGTACCGAATGCATGGATGAGAGCATCATAGAATGACAAGCCTGCGGTTAACAAAAGGACCACTTCCACTGCTGTTATCATGAAGTAGATTCCATATAGTATCTTGGCCGTTTGGCCCATTCTGGGTACCAGTTTTTCTGTGGTCGGTCCGGGGCTTTCCGCCCGCATAATATGCAGCGTCCTGGCACCAACCGAAGGCAGAATGGCCAAAGTTAAAACAAGCACCCCCATACCTCCAATCCAATGGGTAAAGCTGCGCCAGAAAAGAATGCCTTTGGGCAAAGATTCGATTTCTTTCAAGATGCTTGCTCCGGTCGTTGTAAATCCGGAAATAGATTCAAAAAAAGCATCCATGAAGGATGGGATAGATTGGCTGATAAAGAAAGGAAAGGCACCAAAAAAAGAGATAAGCAACCAACCCAGTCCAACAATCGCAAAGCCATCACGGGTATAAAGGTGTTTATCCGATGGCCGTATTCGTGCCATTGCGAGACCGACAAGGAGCAGTATGAGTATAGTAATGAGAAACGACGCAATATCATGCCCGCGATAAATCATGGCTACAATGAGTGAAGGCAGCATAAAGACCGCTTCACAGATTAATACGATCCCCAAACTTCTGAATACTGTCTTGAAGTTCAAGCTGTCTACCCCCGGTCATAATCATGTCATCTAAACTGATAATATTGCGGTTTTTTGCAATGACAATCACGCTGTCACCAAGTTGTAATCTGTCGTTCCCATGTGGAATGATGGTTTGATTGCCGCGAATAATGGCTGCAATCAGGATATCCGGTGTCAATTCCAGTTTTTTGAGTGTAATGTTGATGAGCTTCGAATCTGAATTGACAATAAACTCGATGGCCTCAACCTGTTCTCCTAAAATACGATAGAGGGTTCTGATGGTACTCCCTTGTGCATTTTGCAAACCGCGCACAAAACGAAGAATGTGGTTGGTGGTAATGGTCTTCGGACTGACGATGCTGTCAATATCCAGGTTTTTAATAATGTTGGCATAATTCATCCGGTTAATCTTTGCAACGACTTTTTGAACGCCGCTGTTTTTAGCCAGCAAGGCAGCAATGAGGTTTTCCTCATCCCGACCGGTTGCTGCGACAAAAGCGTCCATATCGCTCATATTTTCTGAATGCAAAAAATCTTCGTCGGTCCCGTCGCCATGAATAATCAGCGCATGAGGTAGAAGCTCCGCCAGTTCATTGCAACGTTCATAATTATTTTCAATGATTTTCACCTTCATGCCCATATCGGCAATAAGGGTGGCGAGATAATAAGCAATGCGTCCGCCACCGACAATCATAATATTTTTGATTTTTTGTGTGATACTGTTGTTTGTTTTGCAGAAATGATATATATTGGCTGTTTTTCCAACAATGTGTATTGTATCGCCCGCCATGATGGTCATATCACCATTTGGTATCATCACATCATGGCCGCGGATAATAACACCGATTAAAACAGATGATGAAATTTTACTGGCGATATTCTTTAATTTCATCCCCACAATGGGCATATCACCAGTGACTTTTACTTCAACAAAATCGATCTTGCCTTTGGCAAATTGTTCCATCTTCACCGCCGGGGGGAAACGAAGCAGATGGGCAATTTCATTGGCTGCCGCCTGTTCAGGATTCACCACCATGTCCAAGCCAAGGTCTGCCATCAGGCCGGTCAGTTCGTTGGCATACTCCGGGTCTCTTATTCTGGCAATGGTATGCTCTGCGCCAAGCTTTTTGGCGGTCAGGCAACACACCATATTCATTTCATCACTTGTTGTTGCGGCAATGAGTAAATCCGCTCCCTGAATACCGGCTTCCTGTAATATTTTCGTGCTGACGCCATTGCCCTTAATGCACATGACATCCAACGACTCACTGGCTTTGCGCAAAGCGTCTGCATTTTTATCAATGATAATGACGTCATGGTTTTCTTTGGACAGGTTTTCTGCCAAGGAAAAACCGACCTTGCCATCGCCAATGATGATGATTCTCATGGTTACAGCCCTTCCTTTCTCTTCTAGTGTGCTCAAAACTTGCTGAAACTGCTGCGCATTTTCAGCAATCACGTCTATCATAACAAAATTCGTAAAATGGGGCAAATAAGCAAGCTGATCTATGAACATGGTATAATAAGGGTAACTGCGTTTTCTACTTGACTAAGAGCCACCAACGATCATAAATTAGCTGATCAGGCAAGAAAACGGAGCTGCTGTAAAGTGCATGAATCCCAATACACCGGTGCTTTATCCCCGCCACATACGCATTTTTTTGAAACAAGGAGATTCACCATGACCCTCAATTTGGCTATCCTCATTATTGTCTTCCTGGTTACTGTTTTCTTTTTATTCGTGGAAGTATTCACGGTTTTATTCATGATGACAGGGATGACAGAGCGGAAGGCACGGTTTCAGGTCATCTCCATGCTCACAGCCACCGGATTTACCACTTCAGAAAGCGAAGTGATCGTCTCTTCCAGAAGACGTCGCCGGTTGGCAACCATTACCATACTTTTTGGCTATATTTTTGCCGTCTCCATTGTGTCCATGCTCATCAATGCCATGATCACTTATGAGAAGAGCGGAAATCAAAGCCCCATCGCCACCGGTGTCATTATCATATCCTTCATAGTCCTTCTCCTAGTCATTAAACGTATCCCTTTCCTGCGTGACCGTTTCGACAACCTTATCAAGGTTGCCGGTGCCAGGTTCATGTTCAGTGCATCATCCAATCCTTTGCTGGTGCTCGATTATTACGGAGAGCGTGCCATTGTCGAAATACGGATTACTGAGGTTCCCGAACCCTTTGTTGACAAGACACTTATGGAATCCGGTATGCAAGCCAATTTCGGCCTGCAAATTTTTGTCATCAAACGCGCCAACGAAACAAAGCATGTCGTTGGTCCAAACGACATGCTTCTTCCCGGTGACAGGGTGGTTATGTTCGGCACACTCAGCACCATCCATGAGCTATTCAGTATGCAGCCTTCCTTTGAAAAACATGCAGAAGGCGGGGCGGTCAGATAAGAGCGTCAGTATTTATTGAAAAAAGCTAGTATATCCTTGGTTTGTTCAAAAACTACCGTTGCACCGGCGCCAAGCAAAGCGTCTTCCGGAAAAGATGAACGAATAGCAATACAGTCCATCTTCGCTGTCAACGCTGCCTGAATACCCGAAAGGGCGTCTTCTACCACCACACAGTCTTCCGGTCGCAATTTCATTCTTTCAGCCGCCAGCAAGAAAATATCCGGCGCCGGCTTTTTATGAACCACATCTTCACCACTGCAGATTGCAGAAAACAATGCCGTATCAATGCCGGCAGCATCTAGGTTTGCAAGCACTTTAATGCCATCAGCACTGCTGGCTACAGCGGTTTGCAAGCCCAAAGCCTGCAAGGATTGCATTAATTCCGGTATGCCTGGATAGACACCAATCTCTTCCTTCACAAAAGAGAGGTAGAATTCATAGGTTCTTTTTTTCATTTCCAACACATATGTTTTCCCATATTTTTCGGCAACGCCCCCAATAAACCGATCTTCCCCCATGCCGGTAAACGGATGGAAATCAGACTGTTGTGCGTTGACACCGAATTCTCTCAGAGCAGCTATAGCCGCCTTGGTTATGACCGGCTCTGAATTGACCAGCACCCCGTCCATATCAAAAATTACTCCCTTGACCATCTGCCCTCCATTTTTCTGTGCCACTGCAAGTCATGTGTTATGGGCAGGTTGCAATTCAATGCAGACTCTCCGAAAGTAGAGATGTGTGCGCGCTCAAACTGCTTGTCCTCCGCCGCAAAGTTAGCAATTTCACTGCAATTCCCTATAAAAAATTGAGGAGAAAAGTCGTGAAACGACTTTTCGGGTTACAATCACACGATAAACTGCTTATACCATAACAGAAAGTACAAAAAAGCTCAAACACGACGGCCAAAAATTTGCAGGACACTGCCTTGATGAAATATGCCTATTGTTCTATACTGGTGTCAGGCTGCATGAGTCTCAGGCTGCATGAGTCTCAGATATTACAAACATACCCTCACCATTGAAATGAGCCCCATTAACCAATAAAAATATTTGCAATTTAACACTGAATGTGAATGAATCCCTCAGGAGGTAGCGTCATGAAAAAAATTCATGTAACGGTTTGGAATGAGTTTCGTCACGAAAAATCAGACGATGCAGTTAAAAAAGTGTACCCGGATGGCCTGCACAACGCCATTGCAGCTGCTTTTGCGGATGAGAAAACAATGAACCCTGCAGATTATATTGTTCGCACTGCCACACTGGATGAGCCGGAGCACGGCTTGCCGGATGATGTCCTCAACGATACCGATGTCTTAATTTGGTGGGGACATATGGCACATGCTGAGGTTTCAGACGCACTGGTTGACAAAATACAAAAAAGAATTTGGGGCGGTATGGGTCTTATCGTCCTGCACTCCGGCCATTACAGCAAAATATTTCAGCGCATGCTGGGCACCACCTGCCGTCTGCGTTGGCGCGAAGCCGACGAAAAATGCCGGATCTTCACTCTTCGCCCGGATCACCCCATTGCGCAAGGCATACCGGAGAATTTCGAATTGCCGGCAGAAGAAATGTATGGCGAACGTTTTGGCATTCCTGATCCTGATGAACTCGTCTTTTTGTCCTGGTTCCAGGGCGGTGATGTCTTCCGCAGCGGTTGCTGTTTCCGTCGTGAAAAAGGCAAGATTTTCTACTTCCAACCAGGCCATGAAACCTACCCGCAATACTACAACCCCATCATCCGCAAAATTATTGTGAATGCCGTTAACTGGGCTGCACCATTATCCCCAATCTCTCCTGAATTGGATGCCCCGATGGCACCACTATTTGAAAAATTACCTGAAAAGAATAGTAATGGTTGACGGCGCATAAACTGCACAAAAAAACACCGAACAGCAGCCCGGAAAGCTTGCGTTCGGTGTTTTATTATTTCCCCAAAAATTTAAGAATCAGAAGGTCACATTATGAAAGTTCGGCAAGATAACGTCTTAGGTTTGCCTGTCCGATGGCAACCCCAATGACCGGATCCTCAATCCCTTCAAATTCAACAGACAAAACTCCGTCATAATGACTGTTTTTCAGCAACTTTATGCACTGTTGAATTGGCGCATTTCCATGACCTATTATGGCACCACGAAGATAATTCCCACCCCTTGTAAGGAACCAGCCGTCACCCGGATTGGCTTCCATACCTGACTTCCAATGAAAATCTTTCGCATGAACATGGACGGCATACGGCAAAACTTTTCCCATGGCGACAGCCGAATTCTCATCTGCGCACATAAAATTGCCCATATCGGTGAGCAAGCCAAAATTCGCATGGTTCACCGCAGTGACCAACTTCTCTACGCGGTCACTGTCCTGAGCAAAATATCCATGGTTTTCCACCATGGTTTTTATACCAAGGCTTTCTGCATATTCTGTGACTGCACGGCACCCCTTCACCAAAATGGGTAAGACGGCATCAAAGTTTTTGGGACCCATTTTTTTGATGTCAACACCCCATGTGGCATCGTGTCGCATGCCAGGGGATCCAAGGATGGCCGCTACCTGTACCTCTTCTTTTAAACGGTCAATTTCTTTTTCCAGATTGCCATCTGAACCGTTTAGAAAATCGGCCGCAATGGTGTAATTGGCCACAGGAATACCCAGACGGTCACATTCTGCCTTTGCCTTTTCAGCAAAAGACAAGTTGGTTTCTCCTTCCGGTAATTGAAAGGTTGAAAACTCAAGGACATCAAATCCCAATGATTTTGCGCTTTGTATCACATCCAGTTGTGCCATTTTTCCTTCCGCAACCAGGCGGTGATAGCTGTAAGAACTAACCCCAATTTTCATCATCGACTCCTTTCAAAATGAGGGTATACAATAAATTCTAATAATTACAATAACTAGTAAAAGTCATTACCTCCTAAAGCAAATTATTATACATATTATCCATTATTTACACTATAGAATATTATTATTGCAATCTAAAAGAAAAGCTATGGTGCTTAAATGCCATTATTCACCTAACAAATCCTCATCCATTGCCACCCTTTTACGGTGATGCAGGGCAATACGATCCCTGCAAACATCCAAAAATTTCAGCGTATACTCCTGCATTTCCAGAGGCGTTGTTAATGACAGCACTTCAAACACCAGCACATCTGGCGATTGCACGTATTCCTCCGCCTGTAAACCGTTTTCCCGAAACAACGAAATGGCATTGACGATAATCTCCAACGTAATGTGGTACGCCATGCCAAAAGTCCCGGTTTCATTATTCCCCAACACGGAATAGATGCCAGACAACCACCCATGCAAGAGTTCCGGGTTTTCATTTTCCAAATAGTTTTTAATAAGATCAAAACGAAAATGAATGCCTTCCGGATAAATATTTCTTCTTTCAATAATATCTGTATAGGCTATAACTTTGCCATTGGGTTTGACATAACGATAATCCTGCAAACCAACAGCAGTGATGAAAGACTTCCGCCAATAGGCCGGGACATCTTCATGGAATTCTTCCATTTCTCCCAGCGTGATGCAGAGCTTTGCACCCGACCACTTAGCCCGATATGCCTTGCGCAAGTCGTCCAAAATTTGCCGACTCTGGTCTTCCCAAAGGGTATCCCGAAAGAATACCAGAACAATCTGGTTCACGCCATCACTCACGGCCAGCACCTCATCGGAATCGCTGGTCTTTCTGACCTCCTGCAAGAGTAAAGTCAACTGCTCTGCTTGAGCCTGAACTTCCGGAAGGCGAACAATACCCACCTGCAGCGGACGTTCGCCGATATCCACACCGCAAACCTCGCCAAGATGGGCCATGTCCATCATCGATATCGGATCCACAAAAAGTTGTTGAAATAGGGTATCCGCCGGGCAGCTGTCTTGGGGATGCATCCATTCTTCCAATTTGACTTTTAGTTTCTCGAACATAAAAACTCCTTGCATCGCTTGCGGCATTTTGGGTGTTGCTACCTAACCTGTGACCACGACAGTGTCCGTGTGATTAGCCGTTATTATGTCTTTATGACCTCTATTATACACAAATGACAGCAGTTTAGGTTCATCTATTATTGAAAATGAAATATTTCTTGAGCTTTTTTTTGGATTATTTCTAAGACAGACAAAGTGTTTTATGATAGAATCTAAAATATATGGTTTCCATGCAATGAAACAACGGAGGCAACAACATGCAGACCGGTAGCGGCACATCTGACTTTTATCATTTCCTGCTGGATTTAGCAATTATCCTAATATCAACAAAGATATTTGGCATTTTTTCGAAGAAGGTGAAAATGCCACAGGTCGTTGGTGCGCTCGTGGCGGGCGTGATCATGGGGCCGGCTGTTTTGGGTGTTATCCATGAAACCGACTTCATTAAAAAGTTGGCTGAACTTGGCGTTATCGTCCTGATGTTCTCTGCCGGTATGGAAATTGATCTAAAAGAACTAAAAAACAGTGGAAAGAGTGGATTATTTGCAGCAATCATGGGTGTTGTATTACCATTAATTGGTGGTTTTGCAACTGCGGCACTCTTTAACGGCGGCTTTGCCAATATGTCTGATAAAATATTCCTGGAAAATGCCTTTATCGGTGTCATCTTAACGGCGACATCTGTTTCCATTACGGTTGAAACCCTAAAAGAACTCGGGCATCTCAACTCTAAAAGCGGCACCATTATACTAAGTGCCGCTCTCATCGATGATGTTTTGGGTATTGTTATGCTCACACTGGTTAGTGGTATGTCCGACACATCCATCAGCATCGTCACGGTTCTCCTTAAAATTGTTACTTTCTTTGTGCTGGCTGGCATTGTTGGTTTTATCTTTTATAAAGTGTTCGACCGAATGACTGGAGAACAAAAAGAAAAACGGCGCTATGTGGTCATTGCGTTTTCTTTCTGTCTCATATTGTCTTACGCAGCTGAGCATTTCTTTGGGGTTGCGGATATCACCGGTGCCTTTATCGCTGGCGTCGTATTATCCAATACAAAGCAGGTGCATTTTATTAACCGACGCTTTGATATTCTCTCTTATGTACTTATTGCACCCATATTTTTTGCATCAGTCGGGCTATCGATAGACCAGATTTACTTCACTTGGCGAGAGTTTGCATTGACAGGCGTTTTACTTTTTGTAGCTGTTATAACAAAGGTGATTGGATGCGGTACAGGTGCCAAAATATCCGGATGCACCACAAAAGAGTCCATTCGTATCGGCACCGGTATGATATCACGTGGAGAAGTTGCCCTTATTGTTGCGAACAAAGGGCTGATGATGGGTCTTTTGCCCCAAATTTTTACCGCTCCCATTGTTCTCGTGGTCGTTGTTACAACGATTATCACACCTATTTTGCTGAAAATGGTTTATCACAACAAAAATGAGAAGCCGATACAACGCCTGGCTTCACCGTAATTTCGTGTCAATAAGCATAGACATAGATCTTCAATAAAAAAACATTGTCATTATCATCGATATGGCGATGATTGCAGTACAATTTCATTATGAAAAACAGGGCTGAAACATTGCATAAGCCCTGTTTTTTTATAACAATACACCATCTGTTTTCATCGCTATAATTCTGAACTCGATAAGGTTACAAGCATTATTAAGCAAACGCTCCTTTTAGGCTGAAGCGAATCTCACGTTCTAACGGAACTTGGCTAAAATCAATTCCCTTCACAGTCAGATGTACCGTCTGTTGCTGTTCTGACACGAGTTCTGTCTGAAAGCTATCGCCTTCCCACGTGATTGATACTTTAATGCCGCCTTTGGCACACAAGCCACTGATGCTGCCTTTTCCCCAGCTTTCCGGCAAAGCCGGCAAAAGATGTATCTCCCCTTCACGGCTTTGCAAGAGCATTTCAGATATTCCGGCTGTTGCACCGAAATTACCATCTATCTGAAAAGGCGGATGTGCATCAAAGAGGTTAGGGTAGGTGCCACCACCGTGTGTATAAATGGTTTCAGATTCTTCGACCAGGCGCAGCTGATTGTTCAGCAGTTTCAAAGCATGATTGCCATCCCGTAGCCTTGCCCACTGGTTTATTTTCCATCCCAGACTCCAGCCTGTCCCCTCATCACTCCTTCTTTCCAAAGAAATTCTGCAGGCTTCTGCCAGATCCGGCGTTTCAACCGGGCTTATCTCATTCCCCGGGTATAAACCATAAAGATGGGAGATATGTCGATGGGTTAGTTCCACCTCTTCGTATTCTTTTTCCCATTCCAACAGTTGTCCATGGCTGCCAATCTGAAAGGGCAGCAGTTTAGGCAATACTTTAATGAGCTCCTGCTGAAAAGCTGCGTCGCCATCCAGCACGTTGCAGCACTTGATACAGTTCTTAAAAAGCTCTTTGGCGATAGTCATGGTCATCGTTGTCGTGGCCGAAACGTTACACGGTTTACCCTCATAAATAAATGTGTTTTCTGGTGACGTCGATGGACCAAGAATTAAATAGCCGTTTTCATCTTCTGTTAAAAGATCCAGGATAAATAAAGCCGCTCCCTTCATGAGGGGATAGGCTTGTTCCGCTAAAAACATTTTATCCTTCGTATATTCGTATTGTTCATACAAATGCCTGCACAACCAGGCGGCAGACAAATTCCAAAAGGCAAAACAGGCTGAACCTTTTACCTGATTGCCAACGGGAGAAGAAAAACGCCATAAATCTGAATTATGGTGGGCTGTGAACCCCCGCACGCCATAGACATCCGCAGCAGTTTTCGTACCATTCACGGCAAGCTCCCTTATAAAACGGTTCAAGGGTTCCTGCAGTTCTCCCAAGGCACAGGAAAAAGCCGGCCAATAGTTCATTTGTGTATTGATGTTGATG
Organism: Acetivibrionales bacterium; assembly: GCA_038249175.1. GTDB lineage: Bacteria > Bacillota > Clostridia > DSM-8532 > DSM-8532 > JAEWSN01. Next base: position 2,135 of record JBBRWP010000003.1, on the reverse strand, counting down.
GTGAAATTTGAACTCCAGGGCGGGCGGACTTCTTTATTCCAGATACCCTGCAGGTTGGCGGATTGTGTGCCGGGTCGCGAAGATGAAATGAGGAGATATCGTCCATATTGAAACAAGAGGGTATAGAGCGCCGTATCATCCTTATTCTCCTGAAAACGGCGCAAGCGTTCATCGGTTGGCAGGGATGTCTGTGCTGTCGTTCCTAAATCCAACGAAAGCCTCTTGTAATACTGTTGATAATCTTGAACATGGTCTAGAAGAAGCGTCTCAAAGCCTTTTTGTGCTGCGTTTGTCACTTCCTCTATGCAGGGTTCTTCATAGGGCTGGCCATATAAGAATGGCTGTTGTTGAAAACCGTTGAAGCTGGTGTGCGCACTAAGATACAAAGTCACCGTATTCGCACTTGATATGCGTATTTCAGATGGTTCATAGGTAATTTGCCCGCTATCAGCCGATACTTTGCAGACCGCTGCAAACAACATACCGCGCGTTTCATCGCTCTCTGCATAAACAACCGGCACTTCCAAGGCATTACTGTAACTCGGCTCCACATGTGAAGGGGCTTCGCCACGTAAAAAAAGCAATCCATCTGCCACAGCAGAAAAAGATTTCAAGGGGCTGGTCAGTTGAACCGCCATATCTATCGATTGTGGCCGGCTGCTGCTGATGCGCATCACAAGCACATTGGCCGGCGCAGAAACAAAGATTTCACGCTTGTATTGCACATCGCCAACCTGATAAAGTACTTCTGCCACTGCATCGGCAATGTTCAGACGCCTTTCGTAATGGTTTACCTCGCCTTCATGGGTAAAGGAAACGTTCATGTCCCCCAAAGGAATGTAGGATTGCCCCCAGCCAGAGGTCAATTTTTGTTCAATCAACTTCTGCGCGTTGTGGTTTTTCCCATTTTTGACGAGCTTGAAAGCTTCCAGGTAGGCCTTTTGTGCGTTTTTGGGATTCATGTCTCGGGGGAAGCCAGACCAAAGCGTATCCTCATTCAAAGAAAGCACTTCTTTTTCTATACCGCCATGAACCATGGCGCCAAGGCGGCCATTGCCCAGGGGTAGGGCTTCCACCCATTTGCTGGCGGGTTGCTGGTACCATAATTCCATTTGTTTTCTCCTCTATTCAAACATCTCTTTGTCGTATTTTATCTCTATCCCGTATTTACGTGCCACAAAATGTCCGGTATTTTTCACTATAATCTTCTGGAACAACATTGTATTCCTTCAAGTCATGCTCATAATCAAATGGCTTCGAAATAACTTCTAAAAGCCGTTCCATGACACTGTAATCTTCGCGTACGACTGCAGCCTCCAGTGCCGCTTCTACAAGGTGATTGCGCGGGATAACGGCTGGGTTGGACATTTGCATTAACCGGGCAGATTCCTCTTGAGATTGCGTTTGCAACCCTTTTCTTGTTTCCCATAAAACCTGCCACTTCATAAATTGTTCATCATCAAATAGCGAATTGTTTTCTAACTTTTGAGCTGTCAGTGATCTAAACGTATTTGTATAATCCGCTTTATGTTCTTTCATCAACTGAAGAAGACCATCGAAAAGTGCTTCATCGCCGTCTTCAGCGTTGAAAAGTCCCAATTTTGAACGCAACCCTTCATTCCAAAATGTTCTAAAAACGTTTCCGTATTCTGAAAGTACTTCTTGTGCCAGTTTAACGGCTTCCTCCCGGTTCTCATGCAGTAGTGGCAATAGTGTTTCAGCAAATCGTGCAAGGTTCCACCCGGCTATATCGGGCTGGTTGCCATATGCGTATCGACCATTCGTATCGATTGAACTAAAAACAGTTGCCGGATCAAATACATCCATAAAAGCGCACGGACCATAGTCGATCGTTTCACCGCTAATCGCCATGTTGTCGGTATTCATCACACCATGGATAAAGCCTGCCAATTGCCATTTCACCAACAGTGAAGCTTGTCTTTTAATGACTGCTTTGAGTAGTTTCAAATAAATCTGGTTTTCACCCAAAATCTCAGGATAATGCCGTGTAATCGTATAATCTGCAAGTGCTTTCAGTTCAACATCAGTTCCCCAGGCGGCTACGTATTGAAACGTTCCCACCCGTATATGGCTGGATGCCACACGTGTCAAAACGGCTCCAGAAAATAACGACT
>JBBRWP010000002.1:0-49018 GCA_038249175.1 Acetivibrionales bacterium | reverse complement strand
TTAAGCGGTGAACAGGTTTTCCGGCTGCATGATACCTACGGTTTCCCCCTGGATCTGACAAGGGAAATTGCTTTGGAAAATGGCTTGACCATTGATGAAGACAGTTTCCGTTCAGAGATGAAAAAACAAAAAGATGCAGCAAGAGAAGCCCACCGTTCCAAACAGGGCTCAGCCTGGGACAAAGACCTCTTTGCCGGAACCGATAAATCGGTGACCACACAGTTTGTGGGGTACTCCGAAAACAGGGCGGAGGCAACGGTTCTTTATATTGTCAAAGAAGACGCATTGGTGGATGGAGCACAGCAGGATGATGATGTGGTGCTGGTGCTGGACAAGACGCCTTTTTATGCTGAAAGCGGTGGACAGACGGGCGATAAGGGCAGCATTTCCAACGCACAGTTCCGTTTTGTTGTAGAGGACTGCACCAAAACAGCGGATGGCAAATATCTGCATAGCGGCCGTGTTTTGTCCGGTGGCATTTTGCTGGGAGAAACCGTACAGGCGGTCATTGATACGGATAACCGCAAAGCCACCGCACGCAACCACACCACAACACACTTATTGCAACAGGCGTTAAAAAATATTTTGGGCGACCATGTTCACCAGAAGGGTTCTTATGTGAACGCAGAACGGCTTCGTTTTGACTTTACCCACTTTTCAGCCATTTCTGAAGAACAAATGACGCAAATAGCCGATGCGGTGAATCGTAATATATTGGCGAATCTGCCGGTGCTTGTGGAAGAGATGTCCATCGAAGAAGCTCAAAAAACCGGTGCGACTGCTCTTTTTGGTGAAAAATACGGCAGTACGGTGCGTGTTGTGACGGCTGGTGATTACAGCAAGGAGTTTTGCGGCGGTACCCACTTACTGCATACCGGCGAAGCCGGGCTGATCAAAATTCTGGGGGAGAACGGTATTTCTTCCGGTGTCAGGCGTATTGAGGCATTGACAGGTTTGAATGCTATCTCTTATTACGCCGAGAAGGAATTGCGCTTGCAAGAGGTTTCCGAAGCGTTGAAAGCGCAACCGGATGAGGTTATGAAAAAAATAACAGCCCTGCAGGAAGATGTAAAATCCCTGAAAAAAACACTTGAAACAGCGGCACAAGAAAAGGCTGCCGGGGGGATGGATCGCTTATTGGCGGATGCGGTGCAGGTTGGCGACTATCAGATTATTGCCGGCTCCTTGGCCGATTTGGATATGCAGGCCTTGCGCACAGCCTCTGATACACTGAAAAACCGTGTGAGTTCAGGTGTATGTATCTTGTCATCGGTGTTTGAGGATAAGGTGAACCTTATTGTCACGGTCTCCGGGGATGCCGTGAAGGCCGGTGCCCATGCCGGAAACCTGATCAAACTGGTGGCCGGCAAGTGCGGCGGCGGCGGCGGCGGTCGGCCCGATATGGCTCAGGCCGGTGGCAAAGATGCCAGTGCATTGCCGGGTGCCCTTGCAGCAGGTATTGCGGCAGCCAAAGAAATGTTGGGTGCATAGAATCTCATGCAGGAGGAAACAGGTATGGATTGTATTTTTTGCAAAATTATTGCCGGCGAAATTCCTTCCAAGAAAGTCTATGAAGATGATGATGTGGTGGCATTTTACGACATACATCCGGAAGCACCGGTGCATGTTTTGGTTGTGCCAAAGCATCATGTGGAAGGTATACAGGATTTGTCTGAAGAAAGCTACCGAGTGCTCAAACCCGTACACCAGGCCATACAAAAGGTTGCAAAAATGACCGGGATTGATAAGACCGGCTATCGTGTCATCGCCAACTGTGGTCCCGGGGCTGGTCAAACCGTCTTGCACCTGCATTACCACGTCCTCGGCGGTAAAGATTTGGGGGTGAAGCTTTTGTAGAACTTGATGCTATATGGAAAGTCAATCGCATTGAGGGAAAACATCATTTTTGTGGTTCGGGAGAACATCATTTTTGTGGTTCGGAAGAACTTGACGTAATACCTGTGAAACGATATAATGAACAATGTGTTGTAAATAAAGAGTTTATCTGTTTTTTATGCTGATAAATTTCTCGGCACAACTGTATGTTTGTCACGGAGGGGGGGATAAATGTGTCTGAAGTAAGAGTCAAGGAAAATGAAACCCTTGATAGTGCGCTCCGCCGTTTCAAAAGACAGTGCGCGAAATCCGGTGTTCTCGCTGAGGTTCGTAAGAGAGAACATTACGTAAAACCAAGTGTTAAACGTAAAAAGAAGTCAGAGGCCGCCAGAAAAAGAAAAACAAAGTAGTTTTTTTGGAAGATGCTTTGCAAAAAGCGAAAATGCCTAAGAAAAATCATGAAAAGCCCGAAGAGCATCTTCGGGCTTTTTGTTCATCCAAAGTCACAGAAGATACCACGAATAGCGAGGACTTCCACGATGCTGAATTTTTATACAGGTGAAGAAAGCCGTTGGCTGGTTCACGGTGAAACGGATGACAAAGTACCGGTCACAGAAAGCACGGCCACATTTATTTCAGATATTTTGCGTGCACGTGGTGTTTCGCCGGCAGACGAAGTTGCTTTTTTGACCCCGTCACTCGAAAACCTGCATCCACCGTTGCTGCTCGAAGGCATGCAGGCTGCTGTGACGCGCATCTTACGCGCCGTGCAAAATCAGGAAAAAATTCTCATCTATGGTGATTATGATGTGGATGGTACCTGTTCGGTGGCTATTCTCATGAATTTTTTCCGGGACATCTCTTTTCAGGCTACTTTCTATATCCCGGACCGTGCGGATGAAGGTTATGGTATATCGGACGTTGCCGTCGAAAAAATTATTCATTCCGATATTGACCTGGTGCTGACGGTGGATTGTGGCATTACTGCCAAAAAACAGGTGGCTGCCCTTTATGCCGGACGAAAAGAAACAGGACATCCCATTGATGTTATTATCACCGACCACCACCAGGTGGACAACGAAAAGTTGCCGGAAGCCCTCTGCTGCATCAATCCGCACCGACCGGATTCTTTCTATCCTTTCAAAAATCTTTGTGGTGCCGGCATAGCGTGGAAAGTAGTTTCAGCATTGGCCGATGCGCTGGGAAAACCGGAACTTGCCATAAAGCAGATAGATCTGGCTGCTTTTGCCACCATCGCTGACATTGTGGATTTACAGGGAGAAAACCGTATAATCGCCCACTTTGGTATTGAAAAGATGAACCGGGATCCGCACCCGGGCATGACAGCACTCGTACTAGCGGCTGGTGTAAAGCCGGGACCGATCGATGCGGCACGCATTGGCTTTGTCCTGGCACCCCGTGTCAATGCGGCAGGTCGAATGGGCGATGCCTCCCGTGCGGTGAAGCTGTTCACAACCCAACAACCGGAAAAAGCAAGGGCTTATGCCGAAACCCTTCAGAAGACCAACACTGCCAGACAGGAAGAGCAGGAAAAGGTCTACCGTGAAGCCATGGAAACCGTCGCCAAACGCGAGTCTTACCGGGGTGAAGCGGTAACCGTGGTGTGGGGGCAGGCCTGGCATCATGGTGTTATTGGTATTGTGGCGTCAAAACTGGTGGATGCCTTTCATAAGCCGGCCTTCGTTATTTCCGTTCTGGATGGTGAAGCAGTTGGTTCCGGCCGCAGCCTTGAAGGCTTTGACCTTTTTGCAGCACTGCAAACCCAGGATGCACTTCTGACACGCTTTGGCGGCCATGCACAGGCCGGGGGGCTGTCATTGCCGGAAAGCAACCTGCAGCTTTTCCGCGAGCGTATGAATGATTATGCCAAAACGGTCATTCTGCCAGAATCCCAGATGCGTTTGGTTCAAATGGAAGCAGTGCTTGGTGCCAGTTTACTGGATGTGGAAACCGCCCATCTGCTGCAGCAACTCGAACCGACCGGACAGGGTAACCGCCAGCCCATGGTGTGCGTGGTTGATGTGGGGATGATCGATAAGAAAACCATGACAGACGGAAAGCATTTGCGCCTGCAACTGATAAAAGATAACGTCAGGTTTACTGCCATTGGTTTTGGGCTTGGAAAATATATAGACCATTTTTCGGAAGACACATTGGATTTCGCCGGTTACCTTGAGATCAATGCCTGGCAGGGACGTGAAAGTTTGCAGATACGGCTGGCAGATATCCGCCAGGCCAAAGAAGCCCGTCGGGTTAACAACGCCATGCTTCGCGCTTTTCATCAGATTGAAACCCTTGATTGCAACCTTGACTGGCTTTATAATGAAGTGAAAAACAATGACTGGCCGGTAACATGGTTTGTCCCAAGCCGGGATGAGTTGGCGCAAACCTACCGCTATGCCAAAAAACAGGGCAAAGCTTCCTATAAAATCGCAGACCTTTTTTTGCTGTCCAGGCAGAAAAACGACTTCATGCCAGAACCACTTGGTTTTTTTAAGTGGATGGTTTGTTTTTTAATTTTGGATGAGCTGGCATTGTTTCGGATAACGCTGCTGGACAACGGAGAATATACTTTTGCACCGGAGTCGCTTGAAGGTAAGGTGGCTCTCACAGATTCAGAAATTTATTGTACCTTGCAAGACTTTGGAGAGCGCTTCCAATAGGATAAAGACATATGTCATACCAAAGGATAGTCTTTTAGCATGAAGGTGGCTTAACCTGTGCATCCGGGCAAATAAACATAGACGAAATAGCGACAGCAAGTGTGACGTGAGGGCTTCATGATTGACGAATACAAAAAACTGCAGGAACTCATTCTTCAGCGTGACCCTGATGCCGACTTGACCATGATAGATAAGGCATACAGGCTTTCAAAAGCTGCGCACGAAGGGCAGACACGTGTTTCCGGCGATCCCTATATTATCCATCCTGTGGCTGTTGCCTGTATTCTGGCCGAAATGGACATGGATTTTTCGACCATCGCCGCCGGTATTTTGCATGATACCATCGAAGATACTTTTTGTGATTATGCATCGTTAAAAGACGCTTTTAATGAAGAAATCGCTGATTTGGTGGACGGTGTTACCAAACTGACAAAAATCCCCTATACGTCCAAACAGGAAGAACAGGCAGAGAATTTTCGAAAAATGTTCCTGGCCATGGCCAAGGATATCCGCGTTATTATTATTAAGCTGGCCGACCGCCTGCATAACATGCGCACCCTCAAGTTCAAACCCGTTGAAAAGCAAGTCGAAACGGCCAAAGAAACACAGGAGATCTACGCACCACTGGCGCACCGGCTTGGTATGCACCGCATTAAATGGGAACTCGAAGATTTGAGCTTCCGGTATCTGGATGAACCTGCCTATTATGACCTGGTTGAAAAAATCGCAAAAAAAAGGCGTGAGCGTGAGGAATACATCCAACGGATTATTGAAGAGGTTACAATCAAATCAAAGGAGATGGACATTGAGGCCATCATCGAAGGTAGAGCCAAGCATCTGTACAGCATTCATCAAAAAATGATGCGTCAGCAAAAATCCATCGAACAGATTTATGACCTCTTTGCCATTCGCCTCATTGTATCGTCTGTAAAAGATTGCTATGCTTTACTTGGCCTTGTGCATGAGCTATACAAACCCATGCCGGGACGCTTCAAAGACTACATTTCCATGCCAAAGCCGAACATGTACCAGTCGCTGCATTCCACCCTCATCGGGCCGGAAGGCATTCCTTTTGAAGTGCAGATTCGTACCACAGAAATGCACCGCATTGCCGAGGTGGGGATCGCGGCACACTGGCAGTACAAGCAGGGTCATGCCGGCGACAAGGAAATGGCTGATAAACTGAACTGGCTTCGGCAGTTGGTAGATTGGCAAAAAGAAACCCAGGACCCGGATGCGTTCATGGAAGCCCTGAAAATAGACTTGTTCACTGATGAAGTCTTCATTTTTACACCCAAAGGGGATGTTAAAAACCTGAAAGCCGGTTCAACCCCCATCGATTTTGCCTATGCCATCCACAGTGCCATCGGCAACCGCATGGTTGGGGCTAAAGTGAATGGCCGTATTGTCACCTTGGATTTTGAGCTGAAAAATGGCGACATTGTTGAAGTACTGACCACGGCGGCAACGAACGGTCCTTCCCGTGATTGGCTGAAATTTGTAAAAACAACACAGGCAAAGAACAAGATCAATGCCTGGTTCAAAAAAGAAAAACGTGATGAAAATGTGGAGCACGGTCAGGAACTATTTGAAAAAGAACTCAAACGCAGTGGTTATACAGCAGCGCAGCTGATTCGCCAGATATGGCTTGAACCAATTTTGAAGAAGTACAGTTTCCACAGCATGGAAGACTTGTATGCCGGCTTTGCCTTGGGTGCACTAACCCCGGCCAAAGTCATCTCCAAACTGAAAGAAGAGTTTCGTCACACCATTTCCCCGGAAGAGCAGACACATATTATCCTTGAAAATATTGAAAAAGAGAGCAAGAAAAAGAAAAAGGAAGTTCCGGAAAGCGGTGTGGTTGTTAAAGGCATAGACAATTGTCTGGTGCGCCTTTCACGTTGCTGCAACCCGGTACCCGGCGATGCCATTGTGGGATACATTACGAGGGGTCGTGGTGTATCGGTGCATCGGGCCGATTGCGTGAATGTGAAAAACAACCTCATTGATGGAGATGCACGCCTCATTGATGTGAGTTGGTATCGGCATACGGCACACACGGTATCTTATCTGGCTGAAATTACCATAAAAGCAAACGACAGACCCAATCTGCTTATAGAGATTACCAACGTGATCGGGGAATCCAGAATAGCACTGCGTGCCATTAATGCACGCACGGGCAAAGACCTGGTGGTGACGATGCATTTGACATTGGAAATTACGCACACAGAACAGTTGGATCGTATCATCAACCGTATTTCGTCCATCCGTGATGTCTATGATATTTCAAGAAATCGCTGAACCAAAGGAGAAACCATGGTGATAAAAAAATTCCAAGGTTTGTTTGATTCAAATACCTTTCTCATTTCTGATGGCAGCTGCAGTGCGGTCATTGATTGCGGAGCATCCGCGATGGATGTCCTTGCGGCAGCCAATGGTCTTGGTGCACCCATAACCCATATTTTCCTGACGCATGGCCATGTAGACCATGTCGCCTATGTGGAAGCTCTGAAGGCAGCCACGGGTGCCAACGTTTATCTGTATGCCGTTGAAAAGACACTGTATGCCGATGACAACCAAAACGGTTATAAGCAGTTTGGTTTGCGCAGGGGAGACACCTATCCATTGCCTGATGTTCTGCTGCGGCATAATAATACCGTGCCTATCGGGGCGTTGACAGTGAAAGTCTTGCATACGCCCGGCCATACTGCCGGCGGCATGTGCCTTTTGGTGGAAGATCACTTATTTACCGGTGATACCCTTTTTAGAAGGAGTATCGGCCGATATGATCTGCCAACAGGGAATGAAAAAACCTTGAAAGAAAGCATTCAGAATATTTTATATACCTTGCCCGATGCCACCATCGTTCACCCGGGACACGGGGAGGATACCACCATCGGCGAGGAAAAGAAAGAGAACCCCTATGTTACAACCCAATGAAACTCTTTATCTTCACATTACAGGCATCGACAATGCTTTTGAGGCAGAACAGCTGATTCGCTTGTTTCACCCGGGAAAAATTGTTTTGTTGGCATCCGGAGAAGATGGTGAAAAGATGGCATCCGAAGTAGAGGCTGAAAAGCTGGCATACAGCGAAGAGGTTGAAAAGTTGGCATCCGGAGAAGAGGCTGAAAAGCTGGTATCCGGAGAAGAGGATGGTAATTTTCAGGGGAAAGAACCCTTGTTCGTTTCGCTGAATGCCTGGGAAACTACCGGGCATTTTTTTGCACAAAGCACCATAACCGCTTGCGGGGAGAGGAAGGGTTTTTCTACAGCATCTTTCCCGCTCGAAAAAACGAAAAAACCATCCGATATTTTCTTGAAAAGCCGCAAAATCTGTGCCGGAACAACCCTCTATAACGCACTGGAACAAACATTTCAAAAATCTCTCCCCTGGGGTTCTCTGACAGGGGTTCGTCCGGTAAAACTGGCGGCTGCCTGCCTGGAATCCGGGCTGGATGCGGAAAATGTAACAGAAATGCTGCAAAGCCGGACGGGTATGGATGAAGACAAAGCCCGTTTGCTGGTAACGGTTGCCAAAAATGAAGTGTGTTATACCGATGTGCAAGAAAAAACACTTTCGCTCTACATTGGCATTCCGTTTTGTGCATCCCGTTGTCTTTACTGTTCTTTTACAGCCTATTCGTTGAAGCAATATGGGTATCAGATTCCGGAATACATGTGTTGTCTGCTCAAGGAACTGCATTTTGTTGCCGACTGGATAGAAAACATGGGTTTTACCATCGAGAATCTATATATTGGCGGTGGAACACCCACAGCGCTGCCATTGGCAGACTTAGAAGGATTGCTGGAAGCGATAAGCGAACTTCCCCGGATTATTTTTGCGAAGAATCTTGAGTACACCGTAGAGGCGGGCCGGCCGGATACCATCGATTTGGATAAACTGGCCGCGATGAAAACGGCCGGGGTGAACCGACTCAGCATCAATCCGCAAACCATGCATAACAGCACGTTACAACGAATTGGCAGAAACCATACCAAAGAACAGGTCGAGGCGGCTTTTCATATGGCCCGACAGCTTGGCTTTCAAAACATCAATGCCGATTTGATTGCCGGTCTTCCAGGAGAAACACCGGCAATGTTCCGGGAAACACTGCGTTGGGTGAAGACATTGCAGCCATCAGGCATCACGGTGCATACCATGGCCATGAAACGTGGCTCACGCCTGCATGAGGCCATGGTCAACGGCCAGTCTCCGCCAATCACACCAGATGCGGATGTGGTGGAAATGGTGGACATGGCCGCGGCCTTTGCCAGAAAAAACGGGTATTACCCCTACTATTTGTACCGGCAAAAAAATATTATGGCAAACCTGGAAAATGTCGGTTATGCAAAAGCAGGGCATGAATGCCGTTACAACATACAGACCATGGCAGAAAAGCAGACCATTCTGGCCTTGGGTTCTGGTGGTATCAGCAAGATTGTGTATCCGCACAAAAAGAATATTTCCATAGAAGCGATGAAGCCGGTGGAGGATGCAGCTTTCTCAGAAGAAAAGAAGTCAGTAAAAGACGCAGTTTTCTCAGAAGAAAAGAAGTCATTGAAGGATGCAGCTTCCACAGAAGAAAAGAAGTCATTGAAGGATGCAGCTTCCACAGAAGAAAAGAAGTTGGTGAATGATTTAGCGTTCACACGAGAAAAAAACAATAAGACAACAGGACGTCCGGACAACAAGACAAGACTAGAGATTCAAAGAACGTTCAATGTACGGGAGTTGACCCATTACATCCACCGCATTGATGAAATGATTGCCAGAAAACAAGTTTTGCTGGATCTTTTTTTTGTGGAAGGTGCACCGATGTCTGGCCATGACGAAATGTAGAATGATTGATACTCAAGGGATTCATTCGGAGGAAAATCCATGCAGGCAATACACCAGAAATTTTATATGAACAAAGAATTTCCACTCAGCGTTTATGTGACGGAAACACAAGAATTCCCGCCGCATTGGCATGAGGCGGTGGAAATTATTTGTGCCTTGGAAGAACCCATCCGCATCGGGATGAGCCAGACCATGATTACCCTGGCTCCTGGCGATATTTTATTGGTCAGCTCCGGCGAGGTCCATTCTTTTCCTATGGAAACAAAGCCTATTCCACGATTGATTTCCCAATTTGATCTTTCTTTTTTGGAGAGCTTTTCTCCGATGATGCGGGACAAACGCTTTTCCCTGTGCCATTTGCAGGAAGACGGTGAATATGGAAAAACCCACAGAGCAATGACATCGCAGCTGCATGCCATGCTCAAAGAAGCGGTGGAAAAACAGCTGGGATACAAAATGGCCATGCGGGCCAGGCTCTACGATATTTTATTGTTGATGCTGCGTGACATCCCTATGGAAACATTGTCGGCAACAGAAAAAAGCAAACGTCTGGAGCGTCTGGACCGCCTGGACCGGGTGCTGCAATATGTCGAAAGCCATTACGACCAAACCATTTTGCTCGAAGACGTGGCGGCCCTGGCAAATTTCAGCATTTTTCATTTTACACGTTTTTTCAGGGAAACAACCGGCTTGACTTTTTGCCAGTATGTGAACCAGTTCCGTATCGCAAAATCGGTGGACTACCTCTTAAACACAAACGACAGCATTACAGAACTGACCTATAAGTCCGGTTTCAATAATGCCAAAACCTTCAACCGTGTTTTTCGTCAGTTCAAAGGCTGTTCACCGACTGATTACAAGGCAGCAGTATTCAGTGAAGGCTATGCGAATATCTGAGACCAATGCAACTTGACACTAGTGTACTGTCTGGTTCAAATTTAACATAATGACAGTATCAGTAATTCAAAATTCCAACTCTTATAAATTATCATTACCGGTTTTTATGCATACCATATTTTACTTATCACTACAGCGTGACTTCGACATTTACGCCAAATCTAGCATCATTTTTGAGGATTCTGTCTTGTTGTAAGTCCGCAAAAATAAAGGATCATAAAAATGAATTATTCAAACTCACGCTGTAGTGTTATATATCAACCAGACATTACACTAGTACGTTGTAACAATTAAAAGTGTACCAACAGGCATGATGGAACCTTGGCTGTGCTTGTAATTTTCAATCAGAAAGTGAAAATTTTTAACGTTATAACGCACTAGTCGCAACTTCTGTAATCTTCATTCCAGACATCGTCAGGCAAGGGGGTTTCAGGACCATCGCCGCCGGCAGCATAATTGGGGAATTTTGGTGTTTCAGTCTGCCAAATCTGATGAATGCCATCAATGAAACGCCAGGAATGGTAAAGTTCATCCCAGCGGGCAAAGAGGGAGGCATTGTTCCGGTACGCCTCCAGAATTAAGCGTTCATAGGCTTCGGGAGAGTTGTTGTCAATGCGGCAACTCTGACAATACTCCATGATCACTTCCTCCATTGCCCAGTCTGTTTCCGGACTTTTGCCGTTCACTGCAAAGTGAAAGCCTTCCCGTGGCTGAATGTTGAACACCAAACGGTTCGCTGCTGTGTTCCCGAATTCCGGGTAGGGCTGCATACCGGACAGCGGCTTGAACTGAATGACAATCGTTGTTTCCTTGCGTCGCATGCGTTTTCCTGATACCAGATAAAAGGGGACACCACCCCAGCGGAGGTTGTCCACCCATGTTTTTAAGAAAATGAAGGTTTCGGTCACCGATTGCGGATCTACACGGTCCTCCGACCGATAAGCAGCTAAATGCTGCACGTCTCCCTCCGCATTCATAATGTCGCCTTTGCCATATTGTCCGCGAATCAGGTCGGTTTTGGCAGAGGCTGATGTAAACGGCCGAAGAGCTTGCAACACCTTTACCTTTTCATTGCGAATGGATTCCGGATCCAGTTGTACGGGGGGTTCCATCGCAATGAGGGCAAGCATTTGCAAGAGATGGTTTTGTACCATATCCTTCAAAACACCCGCATGGTCAAAGTAGCCACCGCGGCCCCCAACACCAAGGATTTCATTGGAAATAATTTTTACATGGTCGATATGCCTGTGGTTCCATAAGGGTTCAAAGACAGCATTTCCAAAGCGAACTGCCAAAATATTCTGCAGCATTTCTTTACCAAGATAGTGGTCAACGCGAAAAATGTCTTTTTCATCCAGCAAGGAGACCAGGTGGCGGTTCAGTGCTGTGGCATCCTGCAAGGAGGTGCCAAAAGGCTTTTCAACCAAAACACGGCGAAAACACTCGCCATTATCACGCCCAACCATCCCTTTATCAGATAAATTCTGAACAATGCCGGTGAAGTGTTCCGGCCCAACAGCCAGGTAATAAAGACGTGCGTTGATGTCTTCGTCTCTTTCCATATGACATATACGATCTTCCAGCCGGACATAACCGTCGGTATCGGCTGCAAAATCCAGTGTTTCATAAAAGAGCAGCGGGGAAAGATCGGCCCATTGTTTATCGGTCAGCTGGAGCCCCGCATCATTTTTTAAGTCTTCCCGTATCTCTGAACGAAACAAATCATCCGTCTTTGGGCGTCGGCCAACCGCCAGAACACGAAAATTCTGCAGCTGCTTCCGGTCGCAAACCAGGTGGTACACTGCGGGAATGAGTTTCCGTTTTGTCAGATCTCCGGTGCCGCCAAAGATAACAAGGGTACATGCTTTCATCGAATTACCTCGCCTGTTATTTATTTTGTCTCTGAAATTCTGCCACAATTAAATCTACCATGCGGCCGTAACTTTTTACCCCATCCGATTGCCCGTTGCTTTTGAGCCAGCCGTCGTTCATTTTTTCTGCAGCTTTGTCCACAAAGGAGTCAAACTGCTTCCAATAGGTTTTTTGTGCCTGGAGGTCCCGGTTCACCCCAGCGGAAAGGGTAGCGACCACTTCCTGCCATTTGTCTTTGTCGGCACCATAGAGTGCATTGGATGCATAAATATAGGCATTCAGCGCACCGGAATAACGGAAGTCGTTTCGCGGGTGAACCATGGCCGCAAACCATGCGGATGCATTGGCATCGTCTTCCCGCGCAATGCCCCGTTGGTGGGCCATTTCATGCAGTGCGGTAAAGGGGATTTCTGCCTGCGGAATGTCGATATCTACATTGGCTTCGGCTGTGGTGACAGTATAGATGCCAATGATACGGGTGGCAGACATCATTTTGGAAAGCAGCACCGGTTTTGGCGGGCCATAGTTTCCTTCAAAGAAAGAAAAACGGTCGCTCAGCGCGTCATAGCCCAGTGATGCATCTTTGAGCGTCGTTGGAATATCAGTGGATAGCATCATCACACCACTTTGATCTTCCTGTACGGTTTTTCTCAGGATGTTGGCCTCATCGGCGAGCCAAAAGCAAACGGATTGCAGCATTTTTGCATCCACCGAGGCAGTTTTCAAGCCTGTCAGGACGGGTAAGGGAGATCTTGAATAAGTGATATTCCAAAGAAGGACAGTCATAAAGTACCAAATAGCGATGACAATGGATAAAGTAGA
Source organism: Acetivibrionales bacterium (assembly GCA_038249175.1). GTDB lineage: Bacteria > Bacillota > Clostridia > DSM-8532 > DSM-8532 > JAEWSN01. Next base: position 36,064 of record JBBRWP010000002.1, on the reverse strand, counting down.
CAGCGGCCTGAAAAAAGTAGACAGGCGGTGATTTTTCCTTGCTTGCACAGTTTTTCGGATGTGAAAGAACAAAAAGACAGGAACAGCCACAGCCAGCAGTATCAGCAGAATTTCAATAAGGGAGAAGGGCAGAAAACCGGTAATAAGGCTCCATGTGCGTACCACGGTTCTATAAAAATAAGGAATGTAGATGGATTCGATAACGTTTGGAAAGTTTGTAAGCAGTTGCTGCAGACCAAAGCCCAGGGGGGCCAGGAGAATCCAAAGTAATTTTTTCCATGAAAAATCAGCCTGCTTATCCGGCCATTGCCTGAAGGTTTTTCTTCTTTGTGCCGTTGAAAAATACGCCGGCTGTTGAAACGTCTGAATTTTCATTTTCGTCATGCTTCCCTTTTTCCCACAAACTGTTTTCTTTTCACATTTATTATATCATCATATCCAGAAAAACATGACAGTGGAAAGCGTGAAATTTACAAAGTGACTGTTGCCTATGGGTAAACAACCAAAAAAACAAGTAAGTGCGGTGTAAAAAACAACATTTCGCAGGTTGTCAAACCTGGTGGGATGCTTTAGAATATTGTACATAATCAAAGAACATCAAAAAACATCAAAGAACAATAGATTTTATTGAAAATGAGGTTTTCATGCAGGCTCTGAAAGAACGTATCAGCAGCGATGGAAAAATTCTTCCGGGCAGCATTGTCAAAGTTGATTCTTTTTTGAACCATCAAATGGATCCTGTCCTGATGAAAGGCATCGGTGAAGCATTTTACAAAGCGTTTGCACAGGAGAAAATTACACGTATCCTAACCATAGAATCATCAGGTATCGCTGCAGCTCTTATGACCGGTTTACAGTTCGGGGTTCCTGTTGTCTTTGCTAAAAAGCATAAATCAGCCAATATGAGTGCAGATTGTTTTGTCAGCAATGTTTATTCCTATACAAAAAAGACAGCCTATGATATAACGGTTTCCAAAGAATACCTTGCGCCGGATGACCGTGTGTTAATTGTTGACGATTTTCTGGCCACAGGCAATGCTTTAAAGGGCTTGCTGGATATTCTGAAGCAAAGTGGAGCCACCGCGGCTGGTGTGGGTATTGTCATTGAGAAAGCCTTTCAAAGCGGCGGCAAGGAAATCCGGGACATGGGTCTTCGGGTAGTATCCCTGGCCAGAATTTTGACGATATCCGAAACAGGGATTGTTTTTGCGGATGATGATGGTGAAGAAAAGAAGTTGTTTGTTGATCAAGACGAAAGGGGCGTTCCCGTTCGCTTGTCACCATAAATAAAAACCTATAGGGGGAGAGAACCATGTCTACACTCAAGAGAATGACCATGTTGCTGTTGGCTCTCGTATTGGCTGCTTCCATGGCCGCGTGTGGAGGAACACCTGCCGCATCTGCAAAAGATGCAATGACTGTTGGCTTTATATATGTCGGGCCAATCGGTGACGGCGGTTACACCTATGCACACAACGAAGGTCGCTTGTACCTGGAAAAAGAACTGGGCGACAAAGTGAAAACCATTTACCGTGAAAGCGTCCTTGAAAACCCGCAAGATGTGGAAAAAGCCATGAACGACATGATTGCACAAGGAGCCAAAGTTATTTTTGCAACCAGCTTCGGCTATATGGAATCTGTGGCTAAGATTGCAGAAACCAATCCGGATGTGAAATTCTTTCACTGCTCTGGTTACATGTCCAACGATACGAACTTTGTCAACTACTTTGGCCGTATTGAGCAAGCCCGTTACCTCTCCGGTATCGTAGCCGGTCTGAAGACAAAGTCGAACAAACTGGGCTATGTCGCTGCTTTCTCTATTCCGGAAGTGGTTCGTGGCATCAATGCTTATACCTTGGGCGCACAGTCTGTGAACCCCGACATTAGCGTGGATGTTCGCTGGACACATACCTGGTACGATCCCGCAAAAGAAAAAGAAGCGGCCATTTCACTCCTGGATGAAGGCTGTGACGTCATTGCGCAACATCAGGACACCACCAGCCCGCAGGTTGCGGCAGAAGAAAAAGGTGCCTTTGCTATCGGATATAACACCGACAGTGCAACCGCCGCACCCAAAGCCTACCTGACCGCACCCATCTGGAACTGGGGTCCGTACTACGCTTCCCAGGTGAAAGCCGTTTTGGATGGCAGCTGGAAGGCTGAAAACTACTGGGGTGGCATGAACGATGGCATTGTTGCGCTTGCGCCGTTAACTGCACTTGCACCTCCTGAAGCAAAAGCAAAAATCGATGAACTCACCCCTAAAATCAAAGACGGTTCCTTTAATATTTTCGCCGGTCCTATCTATGACCAGGAAGGCAATGAAAAAATCGCTGCCGGTTCAGCTGTCGATGATGGCGGACAACTGTCCATGGATTGGTTTGTCAAAGGTGTTAATGGCACTATCGAAAAGAATTAAGCAACCAACAGCTTTCCCGCGAGCCAGAACGTTTGCGGGAAAGTTGTTACCCTATTCCCCCATTGGCGAACCAGCCAATGGGGAATTTTATTTTTATTCTTAAATAAACCAAAAGAGGTAGAAATCTGAAAATGCGCAGCATTTTCAGCAGGCTTTGTGCGAACACGACGAGGACGCATGGGGTGCAAATCTGAAAATGCGCAACATTTTCAGCAAGTTTTGTGTAAACTCAACAAGGATGTATGGGGTATGAATCTGAAAATGCGCAGCATTTTCAGCAAGTTTTGTGTAAACTCGACAAGGATGTATGGGGTAGAAAAATGTCTGAAACCGCTCAAACCCTCTATGTACAGATGACTGGGATCAGCAAACAATTCGGGGATGTTGCCGCCAATGAGGATGTGCATCTGGACGTCCGCAGTGGTGAAATTCATGCATTGCTTGGTGAAAATGGTGCTGGCAAAAGCACGCTGATGAATATGCTGGCAGGCATCTATAACCCGGACAAGGGCAGTATATACATCCATGGGAAAAGGGTGCAGTTTCATTCACCGGAAGATGCCATCAAAGCCGGTATCGGTATGATTCACCAGCATTTTAAGCTGGTGGAAGTCCTTTCCGCCGCCGACAATATTATTGGCGGGCAAAAAGGCTCTTTTTTTATACACCGGAAAAAGGTACGTAAAGAGATAACAACCCTGATGCAACGGTACGGCCTGGAAATTGACCCGGAAAAGCGGCCCGTCGACATGTCTGTCGGGGAAAAACAAACCCTTGAAATTTTGAAAGTTCTGTATCGCGGCGCCGATATTCTGGTCATGGATGAACCAACCGCTGTCTTGACACCGCAAGAAGCGAAAAAGCTTTTCTCCATTATTCGCAATATGCGCGACAATGGCTGTGCCGTTATCATCATCACCCATAAAATGCAGGAAGTGCTGGAAATCTCAGACCGCGTAACGGTTTTGCGAAAAGGTCGTACGGTGCAGACGGTGCAAACGGTAGAAAGCAACCAGCAACTCCTAACGGATCTGATGGTGGGGCATGCTGTAAACCTGTCCATTTCAAGACCCGCTGTTTCGCAGTCAGGCGCGGTTTTGAGCCTTGCCAATGTGAGCAGTTATGCAAACGACAAACGGAAGCTGCTGGATAACATTAGCTTTGACCTGCACGGTGGTGAAATTCTTGGCATAGCGGGTGTGGCCAACAGCGGTCAAAAAGAGCTTTGTGAAGCCATTGCCGGTCTGATTAAAGTGCAGGAAGGTGATATTGATATGCTGGGGAACAAGCTCATCGGCATGACCCCGCGCAGCATTGCACGTCTGGGTGTCAGCATGAGTTTTGTGCCGGAAGACCGTTTGGGCATGGGTCTTGTGGCTTCGATGGGCATTGTGGACAACATGATGTTGAAAAACTACAGGGATCGGGGTCGTTTCTTCCTAAACCGTAAACCGGCCTCCTCCCGGGCAAACCACATTGTTTCTCAGCTGGATATCATGACGCCCGGCATTCTTCACCCGGTGAAGAATCTATCCGGCGGTAATATTCAAAAGGTTCTCCTGGGCAGAGAAATTGCATCAAATCCCCATGTGCTGATTACAGCCTATCCTGTAAGGGGACTGGACATCAATGCTTCACACAACATTTATGACCTCCTGAATGCACAGAAAAAAAACGGTGTCGGCATTCTCTTTATTGGTGAAGATCTGGATGTTCTCATGGCGTTTTGTGACCGTATTATGGTTCTGCATGCCGGCAAAATAAACGGTATTGTGGCCGCACACGACACCACCAAGGAAGCCCTGGGTGCTATGATGTCAGGGGTGGTGATACAGAAAGGGGAACAGTATGGTTCATCTGACAAAGCGTAGCCACCTGTCTCCGAAAAATGCCTTGCTCATCCGACTGACGGGTATTCTGCTGGCACTGCTGGCTGTGGGAATTATGTTCCTCTTTATGGGTTATGAGCCTTTTTTGGTCTTTGGTTCCATGCTGAAGGGTTCTATCGGTTCTGCCTACAACTTTAAAGAAACCGTTCTGCGCGCCATACCGCTCATCATTGCCTCTTTTGGCATTTCGCTGGCATTCCGGATGAAGTTTTGGAACATCGGTGCGGAAGGTCAAATTATTATGGGTGCATTTGCGGCAACCTATGTTGCCCTGTTCATGCCCGGTTTGCCGCGTTTTCTGGTTTTGCCGACCATGGCAGCAGCCGCCCTTTTGGTCGGGGGCCTGTGGGCCTTTGTGACCGCGGTATTCAAAGTTCGTTTTGGCGTGAACGAAACCATTATCACCCTGATGATGAACTATGTGGCCCTGCAATGGGTTACCTACCTCCAGTATGGTCCCTGGCGTGATCCTGCGGCGCTCAACTTCCCTAAAATAGCGAACTTTAAAGAAGCGGCCATACTACCGAAGATTTTTGGTATTCATATTGGTTGGGTCATTGCCCTCGTATTGGCCGGCGCTTTGTTCTATTTTATTCGCCATACGGCATTTGGTTATGAAATTAATGTGGTTGGGGAAAGCACCAACACTGCACGCTATGCCGGTATCCACGTGGGTCGCGTGGTGCTCATTACGGTATTCCTCTCCGGCGCTCTTTGCGGCCTTGCCGGTATGCTGCAGGTTTCCGGCATTTCGGAAACCCTGACGCGCGACGTTGGCGGCGGGGTTGGATACACAGCCATTATTACCGCCTGGCTTTCCTCGTTGTCATCCCCGGTCATTGTGGTGGTTTCGTTTTTCTTTGCCATGCTGGTGCAGGGCGGTGATTACATCCAAACCGCTTTCAATATTTCTGCCTCCGTGGCCAAAATTCTGCAGGCCGTCATTTTGTTCTTTGTCCTTGGCAGTGAATTTTTTGTGCAATACCGCCTCAAATGGGTTTCAAAAGAAAAAGAAGAGGGGGTACGCTGATATGACAATTTCATTTCTCATGGACTTGCTGACCGCAGGAGTACAAGTCGGAACCATTCTGCTTTTTGCCACCATTGGCGAAATCCTCACCGAAAAATCCGGCAACCTGAACCTGGGCGTTGAAGGCATGATGCTCATGGGTGCTGTAGTGGGCTTTACAACAAGCCTTGCCACCGCTTCGGTCACGGCATCCATCCTTGCAGCCATGCTGGCAGGTGCCTTTGGTGCCCTCATCTATGCCTTCCTCACAATCAGCCTGCGCACCAACCAAACAGTAACCGGCCTTGCCTTGACCATCTTCGGCACAGGCTTTGCTTCTTTCGCCGGTCAAAACCTTATGGGGTTGCGGGTACCGGAAAATGTGAACCATTTCTTTGAACCGGTCATTGTTCCCGGCCTGTCGGCCATTCCCTTTTTTGGGCCTGTTCTTTTTCGACAAAACCTCTTTGTCTACCTTGGTTATCTGTTGTGTATTGTCTTTGGCATTTACCTCAACCACACACGACCGGGTCTGAACCTGTCTATGGTGGGCGAGAACCCTGCTGCAGCAGATGCTGCGGGCATTTCAGTCTCCCGTTACAAATATGTGCACGTTGTTGCCGGAGGTGCCTTGTGCGGCCTCTCAGGGGCCTACCTGTCGCTGGCTTACATTCCGAACTGGCAGGAAAATGTTTCTGCCGGTCGCGGCTGGATTGCGGTGGCCCTGGTCATCTTCAGCGCATGGTCACCCTACCGGGCCTTATTCAGTGCCTTTTTGTTCGGCACCCTGGAAATCCTCGGTGTGCGTCTGCAAAAGTTTGATATTCCCATTTCTCCCTACTTCTTTGATGCCATTCCTTATCTCGCAACCATCCTCATCCTCATTCTGGCAACACTGGGCAAAAAAAAGCGGCACGGAACACCGGCCGCTCTGGGTCTGGCTTACTTTCGAGAAGAGCGATAAACAGATAACAAAAAAGCGGCACGGAACACCGGCCGCCCTGGGTTTGGCTTACTTTCGAGAAGAGCGATAAACAGATAACAAAAAAGCGGCACGGAACACCGGCCGCCCTGGGTCTGACTTACTTTCGAGAAGAGTGATATACAGATAACAAAAAAGCTGCACGGAACACCGGAAAATGTTACAGTGCATCCTTCATCTTTTTTACGGTTTCTTCAGATAAAACATCTTCGGAATAACGGGCCTGACTGTAGATGGCGGAAGCGACATCCGTGCCTGGGTCTTTTTTTCTGTGAAAATCGGCCAGTTTTTTCAGGGTCTCTTTTGGCGTATCTGAAGGCTCGTAAGGGAAGCCCCGCTTCATTTCTTTCCTAAGCCGGTTTCTGTATAGCCAGCGAATGCGTTCCCGGTCTGTTTTCATGATCCCATAGCCCGGTTCCAGCTCGATACGCTCGGACAGCCACTTTCGGGCAGCAGAAAAACCGGATTCGTTTTGCTTGAGCAGGCTCTCCACCTCATCCACAAAACCCAGATCTTCCCCAATGTTCTGTTTGTCACCAACAAAGAGGTGTTCCAACCAGCCAATGAAACGACGTAGACCGACTTTTATCAGTGGAAGCAGTTTTTTAATGAGGCGGTACAGTCCCCACAAAACCAATAAAACAGCAGCGATAGCGACAATAACAATGATGACTGTTTGCAGGATATCCAACCAGCGCGGTTGAGGGTCTGCCGGGGGCATCATGCCTGTTTCTCCTGGAGGAAGGGGTTCACCGCCGGCCTCCTCACTCGCTGCCGGCAACAGACTGGCAAGAAAAGAATAAATGCCACCAAGAACCCGACCCGAAAGTGAGAGTAAAAACATGGCAAAGTGCCCGAAGGCCTTCCATGCAGAAGCCAGCAGGGTCACGAACAAAAAGATGCCGACATAGAGGGCGTTTTTCTGCAGGAGGTTGGATGGCAGGTGAATCTTCCGTTCCAGAATGGTTCCGGCATCCCGAATTTGCTGCCGGTTCACCAGAATAAGGGAGAGCAGAATACCTATGGTGCCAGTAATGGCCAACGTGGGAAGCAAGGATACATAAGTGGGAGAATGGGACAAAACCCATGTAACCGTCGGGTAGAGAATAAAGCCCAGAAGGATAAAGCTCGTGAAAAAAGGACCATGGTGGCCAATCTCAGTCATTGTAACGGCGTGCCATAAAAACGCAGCCAGGTAAAAGGGGGTGACAATACGAAATACCAGGAGGGGGGATGTGAAATAACACAGTAAAACGCCGCACAAAAACCCAAAAGCCAAAATAGTTGGCCGGTATTTTCTTGGTAAAAATTCGCGCAACAACATTAACAACAAGGCAATGGCCAAAAAGATGGCAAAAAACCGGAGGATGTTGGGGATATCGGCCATACGGATGATGAGGTAGGTGACTGGAAAGATTAAGAGTTGTTCGGCCGCAATGACCATCCACAGACGGAGGAGGCGAATCAAGGCGGTACCTGTTTTTGCAAAGGTCATGATGCGGCACCCCCAATCCCATCGTCATCTTCTAAAGGACGTAAGCTGTCGCTTTCCAGCATCCAGTAGTCCACCGCATTGCCGTTATAGCGCAAGAGTTCTGCCTGTCGGGCAATATCTTCATCTACATAGGTTGTGAAAATGAGGACATCGCAACCCGTCAAACCGGATTCGACCTGGGATTGCAGAAAAGTGTGAAAAGATTTGACGCGCACAAGGTTCAGCATGGCCATGGATTCCCAAATGGCATACAATTGCTGATCTCCGGAAGTGCAGTCAATTTGTATGACACCTTTTTCGTTGCCAAAGGGGTGACCATTGGAAGCAAATCCTGCCTCCATGCCGGCATTAATAGCAATTTGTGCCAGCGTTGCACCAATGGAAATGCCTTTTTCTACCGGGGATGTATCCCCATCGCGCCCCCACTGTGTGGCTGAACTCTCAATGTTCAGCAGTATCATCAGTTTGGTGTTGGCAGAATGTTCATACTGGTTCACTTTCAACTCGCCGGTTTTGGCGGTGGCTTTCCAATTGATGGATTTCATCGGGTCACCACTGCCATAATCCCGTACGCCGGAAAGCAGAAAGGGATCTTCGGCAATCCACCGTTTTACCACGAGGTTGCCCATATAACTGTGGCTTGGGAGGGTGAATTCCCCCGGGTTCAACAGCTTGGGATACACGATAATACCGCAATTGACGAACATTTCATTTTCGGCCACACGCACCAGGCCAAAAAGGTCGTTGACAGCAATGGCCAGAGAACGCACCTGATAATAGCCCCGCTTCACACAGGTAACCTGATGGGTGCGTGTAATCCTGGAAAAAGGCATCAGGGTGAACAGGCTTTTGTGGTAGCCGATCTCATTCACTTCCAAATTGGCGTGGGAGGAAAGCTGCAAATTGCTGTTCATACGGGATTCAACAATTAAGAGAGGTAGGGGTAGGGGTTTATTGTTTTCTATCGTTTCCAGCATTTGAATTGTCTCGCCTTCGAATGCCTGACGCACCGAAAAAGCCCGCTGATAGCCGAGGCCGGTCGTGGCATAGCGTTTATAAATCATGTATTCCAGAAACAGCAGTATCAGTGCGACCGCTGTGAAGCGAAGCATCCAGTCCATTTGGTTCCTTTCTGTTTCTGTAAAAAGCTTTCTTCATCCCACCAGGCTAACCCCTTTGGGTCCTCCAAAAACGATGGATAGTGGAGGCGAGGTGAGGTAATGAAGAAGTCAGAAAAACCCTTGTGTCGGGTGCGGGCAATTCATGACATCGGGTGGCGTCATTGCCAGGGTGAGCTTCTTCCGCCCATACAGTAATCATTCCAGCTCACATGGATTTTTGGTTGATGACTTCTGCCGGAACAAGCACTTTTTTCATGATGTCTAACAGCAATTCTTCTGCCATGCCGGCTTTGAGTTTCAAGGCACCTTTGACCACAATACGGTGGGCAAGTACCGGTGCCGCCATTTCTTTCACATCATCGGGGGTTGCATATTCCCGGCCGCGTAAAATGGCCAGGGCTTGAATGGCACGCAGCAAGGCTTGTGTACCACGGGGGCTGACACCAAGCATAATGTCTGGGTGCACCCGCGTGGCTTCTGCAATGGCAACGATATAGTCGAGCAGATCGTCAGAAACATGAACTGTGGCATAAGAATCTTGTGCCTGCAGCAATGCATCCTTATCGATCACCGCGGACAGGGTAGCGGAAGGGTTGTTTTCCTTGAACCTTCTTAGAATGGCTGCACCTTCTGTGGAAGAGGGGTAACCGAGTTTCAGTTTCATCAAAAAACGGTCCATCTGGGCTTCCGGCAGGGCAAAAGTGCCTTGAATATCAATGGGGTTCTGTGTGGCCATGACCAGAAAAGGACGTTCGAGCTTCATGGTGTCTCCATCGACGGTGACTTGTCTTTCTTCCATACACTCCAACAGCGCTGACTGAGTACGGGGAGTTGCGCGGTTTATTTCATCAGCCAGCACAATGTTGGCAAAAATGGGGCCGGCGCGGAAGGTGAAATCGCTTTCTTTCTGGTTGAAAAAATGGATGCCGGTGATGTCGGAGGGCAGCAAATCCGGCGTCAGCTGAATTCGTCGAAATTTGCAGTTGATGGAGGTGGCGATAGCTTTTGCCAGCATGGTTTTTCCGGTACCCGGAACATCTTCCAGAAGGACATGCCCCTGGCATATAATGGATACTAACATTTTTTCAACAATGTCATCTTTTCCAACAATGACTTCAGCAACGTTTTGCATCACTTTTTCGGCCAGTTGCTTAATTTGTTCTGCCTGCATTTGAAAATCCTCCTGTTGATGATGATGATGATCCATGGAATACCCTAATTTACAATTCGTTGAACGCCTTCTGGCGTATAAATCCATATCAATTATCATAACAGATACAGGAAAGAAAAGGTAGGATAAGCGCCTACCTCATTATCCATCATCCGACCTTCTCAACTTCATACTTCGCTCCGGTGCCGTTTTGTTCAGGCCCGGGGGGCTAAGTAACCGGCACTTTCCATTTTTCTCACTTTGCAACCCAATGCTTGCGTCGGGGAAGGATAGCGGTTAAACTTAAAATAGAAAAGAATAAAACGATTAGGGATGTGGGGGACAGATGTTTTCAGTTCGGAATACACTGTTATATTTTCAAGAACGGCCGCTGTTTTCCTTGGACCCGAATACGGCCATTGCTGCTTCCGGTTGCGGGAAAACAGCATTTTACGGCATGTCGGATGGTGCTTTACACCTGCGGGACAGCATTCGCATGCAACCCTATTATCCGCGTACCCCGTGGGTAACCGAAAAAGAAGCCCATACCGTCCTTGCCGCCAAAGGCTCAGAGGGACTTTCATTGCAGTGCACTGCAAGCGGGGACACCTGTACCATCTGCCTTGCCGGGCTTCCATGGGACCATAACCGTTTTTGGGTATACCTGACCGCTCTCAAGGATGAACATGTTTACAGTGGGTTTGATGGCACTGATGCACGGCCATGGTTGCCGGGTGAACACGCTTATTGGGCGGATAAAAAACAGATGTCACCACAGAATGGCTTTCATTGCGAAAACAGACTTCAGGTATCGATACAAACGGCAGCCCTTACACGATTTTTCATCCATCATAAGGGATACCACCGCATTGAAAGCTGGGACAGGGATGCTTGCATTATCGTGGCACAAAATGAGGACGCCAAAGGGCCAGCGATCACTGAAGGCATTTCCTTGCCTTGCACTGTTGTGAACGGGGGTTTTACAGCCATCGAAAAACAAGTGCTGCTCAGCCAAAGCCAGAGAAATGATGCAAGGGTACTCAGGCAGGGTCAGAGAAATGATGCAAGTGTACTCAGGCAGGGTCAGAAAAATGATACAGAAACCTTCAAAGAAGCCCGGAGAAATGATGCAAGTGTACTCAGGCAGGGTCAGAAAAATGATACAGAAACCTTCAAAGAAGCCCGGAGAAATGATGCAGAGGGACCCCGGAAAGGTCAAAAAATAGAAAAAAAGGTAATCCTGGCGGCGAGGGGAAACGACGCAGGAGATCTCCAGGAAGATAAAAAAAACATGTCAGATCTGGTGCTCATCGACGATTGGCAGGGTGCTCCGGTAAAGCTCCTGGGTCGGAGTCGCCTCTGTACATGGCGTCCTGATATTGATCAGTATCCGGATCTGAAAAACAGCCTGCAGAAGCTCAGATTGCATCAAGTCCGCTGTCTCGGCAATGTGTTTCCCCTGGTCGATGTGGATACTGCCATTTTTCAGGAAGCCGAGGTGCGTGGTTATCTGCTGTGCAACAGCCATGGTAGAACCTTTATTGATAAGACGCGTGAAACACCGGCGGCCTGGGTAGACCTTTCACTTGACCGAGCCGTGGCTTGGATTCAGGAATGGGTTCGCAAGGTGAGGGATACTTATGGATTCGATGAAATGATTGCTGAGTTGGATAGTCCTTTTCCAATACAAGCAGTTGGCGAAGGTGGTTCTGCCATCTTTTTAAGGAATACCTGGGAAAGCCTTTGGCAGAGAATCTGCCGGGAAGCACAGGTGTAGCTGCCTGTTAAATCTAGAGACAATTACCAGATACACCATTGTCATTGCCAGTGGTTCAGGAGGATTTTTTGAAAAAAAAAATAAAATTGGAACCTGCAGTTTTGAGAGCAACGAACAAGCCGTCAACCCTGCTTCCCGTCATCACCATCATTGCCTTTTTTATACTTTCTGCCAGCATTCTGATGGCTGGCAATAAGATTTTGAGTGTCAGCCGGTACATCATGCAAACGGATTTTCCGGAAGCATTTCATGGTGCAAGGATTGTTCAGATCAGTGACTTACATCAGGAGGCATTTGGTTCAGATAACTATAGGCTCATCCAGAAGATAAGCAAATTGCAGCCGGATATTATTCTGGTAACAGGGGATATTGTAACTTCCGGCGATACCGATGTCACCATTGCAAAAAATACCATGGTCCAAATTGCACAGATTGCACCAACATTTTTTTGTATGGGAAATCACGAGCAGTATCTTTCGTGGTTGAACCCGACTCTCTATACGTCATTGACAAACGCCATGACGAAAGCCGGGGTTCATATCCTGGACAATACATCCTACACATGGAATCGGGGCAGCGATGTCGTTAGTATCAGTGGTTACACACCGGATATGATGACCTATGCCGGTAGGGAAGCGCTATCCGCTGAAGGTATTTCACTTTCAGAACCTGAGCTCTTGTTGAGCAAACTTGGAAAGTCAAAGGAAAACCAACTGTTACTGGCACACAACCCGGATTTTTTTGAAAGTTATGCTGCCTGGGGTGCAGATGTGGTGTTTTCAGGTCATATTCACGGTGGCATTGTCCGCATGCCTTTTTTGGGCGGTCTCATCAACCCCACCAGTGAATGGTTTCCCAAATATGATGCCGGTCTTTATGAATCAGGAACCAGCAAGATGGTGTTGAACCGCGGCCTGGGCAACTCCGTTTTCCCATGGCGCATCCTGAACCTGCCGGATATCAGCCTGATTACGATAGAATAAGGCTTCTGTATTCCTGTACAAAAAAATGGAAAAATAATCCTCGTTGAATCCGGCGGAAAGAAAAACATTGTATTTTTGCATTGCTGTTTCAATGAAAAAGTCACAAAACAAAAAAGGACGCTCTCAATTTAGAACGTCCTTTTTATCATTATGAAACGAATAGATGCCATGTACAAAATAATCAGGCTTTATTTCAAAAAGTACGGTGACTCAGATCCTTATGATTTAACTTTGTACCCTATTGTACCTAAAACTGCTTCGGAACCAAATGGCATGCACAATAGTGGTCCGGTTTCACCTCAATGAGGGCAGGCCGGACGGTACGGCACTTATCGATGGCCCTTGGGCAGCGGGTATAGAACTTGCAGCCAATTGGAGAATTAATGGGGCTTGGTACTTCCCCTTCCAAAACAATGCGCTTTCTGGACCGTTCCACTTCCGGATCCGGAATGGGGATGGCCGATAGAAGGGAAATGGTGTAGGGGTGAAGGGGATCATCATACAAAGTTGTCGCGGCTGCAATTTCAGCCATGGAGCCCAGGTACATGACGCCAACACGGTCCGAAATATACTTCACCATGGAAAGATCATGGGCGATAAAGAGAAGGGTTAAGTTCAAATCCTTCTGAAGCTTCATCAAGAGGTTAACAATCTGTGCCTGAATCGAGACATCCAGGGCAGAAATCGGTTCATCACAAACGATAATTTCCGGTTCACAGGCCAGGGCACGTGCAATCCCAATTCTTTGACGCTGTCCGCCTGAGAATTCATGGGGAAAGCGCCCGGCATGCTCTTTGCTCAAACCCACCAGCTCCAGGAGTTCATAAATTCTTGGCAGTCTGGCATCACCCTGATACAGGCCATGGATATCCATGCCTTCGGCAATAGAGTCTTGTACGGTTCTTCTTGGGTTGAGTGAGGCATAAGGATCCTGGAATATCATCTGGACCTTTCGGGTATAAGCCTTCACCTCGGTAGGATTCATTTTAAAGATATCCTGTCCATCAACGATGACCTGGCCATCCGTTGGATCATAAAGACGCAACAGCACACGACCTGTCGTGGTTTTCCCACAGCCGGATTCTCCTACCAAACCATAGGTTTCGCCTTTATTTATGGAAAAAGAAATACCATCGATGGCTTTTAATTGTTTTTTACCGCCAACGTTGAAGTATTTCTTTAAGTTTTTTACTTGAATAATTTCGGACATTGTTTTTCCTCCCTGTGTGCGTATTGGGTATGATAGAACCAATAACACAGCAATAACTATACAGGACGCTCTGTTTTTGGGGCATCCGGATGCAATAACCAGCAAGCGCAGTGGTGTCCTTGATCAATGGTATAATTTTCAGGCATCTGTTCTTTGCATATTTCCATGGCAAACTCACAACGGTCGGCAAAAGGACAACCCGCCGGTGGCTTAAACAAGTCCGGGGGAGAACCTTCAATAGAAGAGAGCTTCACCTCTTTATCCTGATCCAAACGGGGAATGGACTTCAACAAACCCCAGGTATAAGGGTGTCTGGAACGGTAGTAGATATCATCGACAGAGCCAGATTCTACAATAATCCCGGCGTACATGACCAATACACGTTCTGCAATGTTGGCAACAACACCCAAATCGTGGGTAATAATCATAATGGCCGCATTTGTTTTTTCACGAATGTTTTTCATCAAGTCCAAAACCTGCGCTTGAATGGTTACATCCAGTGCGGTTGTGGGTTCATCTGCAATGAGAAGGCTGGGGTTACAGGCCAATGCAACTGCAATCATGGCGCGTTGGCGCATGCCGCCGGAAAATTCATGGGGGTATTGATGTGCCCGTTCTTTGGCATTGGGTATTTCAACGAGGGCAAGCATTTCCGCGGCACGTTTCATGGCCGCAGACTTGCTTAATTTTTGGTGTTTAATGAGGCCTTCCGCAATCTGTTTGCCAATGGTCATGGTAGGATTCAGGGTGGTCATCGGGTCCTGAAAAATCATACCGACTTCCCGACCACGAACGCTTTCCATTTCTTTGTCACTGAGCTTCACCACATCACGGCCGTTCAGGAAGATGGTTCCGTCCTTTACTTTACCGGTATAGGGGGGCAATAAGCCCATGATGCTCTGTGACATGACAGACTTTCCGCAGCCGGACTCACCGACAACAGCCAATACTTCACCGTTATCAAGTTTGTAGCTGACACCGCGGACAGCTTGCACTTCACCGGCATACGTATAAAAAGAAACCTTGAGGTTTTTGACATCTAGTAACATGCTTTTTCTCACTTTCTCATTTTTGGATCGAGCGCATCACGAAGCCCATCACCAAAAAGATTCAGGGCCAGGGTTGTGATACAAAGGAACAAGGCCGGGAAGATGAGGAGGTAGGGGTGTTGTTGAAATTGCTGTACACCGGATTGACCCAGGTTACCCCAGGAAGCTTCCGGGATCTGAACACCCAAATTGATAAAGCTCAAAAAGGCTTCTTCAAAAATAAAAGCAGGGATGGCCATGGTCAAGCGGACGATAATGGGACCCAGGGCGTTCGGGATGAGATGCCTGGAAATAATTCTCGCCGGAGAAGCGCCCTGTGTGCGAGCAACCAGAACAAAATCCTGTTCTTTAATTTGCAAAATCTGACCGCGTACGACACGCGCAATACCGGACCAGGATGTTAAGCTCATGGCAAGGATTAATGTGGGAACACCGGGATCCAGCACCACCAGCAACAAAATGAGGATAATCATATCCGGTACGGTGCTGATGACATCGATAAAACGCATCATCACATCATCCACACCACCACCGAAGTATCCGGAAATACCGCCGTAAATAACGCCAAAGCTGGTGGTAATAAGGGAAACCGTAACACCGATAAACAAAGAAATACGGGTGCCACGAATGACACGGGCAAACAA
This sequence comes from Acetivibrionales bacterium, assembly GCA_038249175.1. Taxonomy (GTDB): domain Bacteria; phylum Bacillota; class Clostridia; order DSM-8532; family DSM-8532; genus JAEWSN01. The sequence continues at coordinate 20,336 of JBBRWP010000002.1, read as the reverse complement.
ATCCCGTCCCAGTTCATCTGTGCCAAACCAGTATTTCAGGCTAGGATTCTGAAGGGTTTCTTCCAGATGATTTGATCTGTAGTCTGTGAAGATCATGGGACCAAAGATGGCCACGATGGCCATGAAAAAGACGAACCACATGCTGAACATGGCCACTTTGTTGAGTTTGATTCTGCGCCAGGCATCCTGCCAGTAAGATAAGCTGGGTCTTAGGATCATTTGTGCAGATTCAATGTCTTTGGGTATCCGTTGAAATTTGTTTTTTGGTACTGCACTCATATTATGCTTTCCCCTTTGCCAAACGAATTCGGGGATCTATCATCCCGTATAAAATATCCACGACAAAATTCATGAAAATTAAAAATGTAGCATAAAAAATGGTCAAGCCCATAATCATGGTGTAATCGTATTGATTGATGCTGTTAATGAAAAATTTTCCAAGACCGGGAATGGCGAAAATGAGTTCAATGACAAAAGATCCGGTTAGGATGGCGGCCGTCATAGGCCCCAGAATAGTGACAACAGGTAGAATGGCATTGCGTATGGTGTGTCGAATGGTGACTTGTGTTTTGGACAAGCCTTTTGCTTTTGCAGTTTTAATATAATCCTGATTTAAAACGTCCAGCATGCTGGTACGCATATATCGTGCAATGGTGGCCAAAGCACTGATACCCAAGGCAAAGGGCGGTACAAGTTTTGCACCGAAGGTTGCCCAACCTGTTGTGGGAATGAGCATGGCATATGGGTCACCGACAATGAACTTATAAAACTGGTTGAGCTGCAAGCCAACCGCCCACTGCAAGAGGGCCCCGACAATGAAGGCAGGCAGCGAGACCCCGATAATGGCAATAATCATGGCCACACTGTCCCAGGTACGATTATGATTCAGGGATGCAATAACCCCCAGAAAGATACCGGCAAGGGACGCAAAGATCATGGCACGAATACCCAAATCGGCAGAGACCGGGAAACTTTGTTTAATTATATCCACAACTTTCCGGTTTTTATAGGTCATTGATATGCCCAAATCTCCGGAAACTGTATTTTTCAAATACAATACATAGCGGTCGCCCAAAGGCTTATTCAGACCATATTTTTTGTACAAGTTTTCCTTGATGGCTTTGGGGATGGCTTTTTGTCCGATGAAAGGATCACCAGGCATGGAATTCATAAGAAAAAACGTGGCTGTAACAACCACAAACAGCGTGACCAATGAAATTGCCAAACGCCGGACTACATACTTTGCAAGTTGCACTGAATTTACCCCCCTAAGATGTTTTTCACCTACTGCCACGCCGTTTCCGCACAGCCATGCGGGGCTGTGCGAGAAAGGGATGTGGCAGTCAGGGAAAAACATCTGCCCTTAAATTTTGTAGTAAACTTTTTGTTTTTCACCTACTGCCACGCCGTTTCCGCACAGCCATGCGGGGCTGTGCGAGAAAGGGATGTAGCAGTCAGGGAAAAACATCTGCCCCTCATTACTCGTGAATTATTTCGTAGGTAAGCGTCTTAAAAAGCACCATGTTATTGTATGACATATTCATGAAAAAGAAAAGAAGAAAAATTGGCAATATGAGAGAGCATGCGCAGTTGCGCATGCTCTCTTCTTTATGCAAAGTGAGAAAGCTTATGAACCAACGATTCAAAACACCCTAATGCTATGCACAAAACTTATTTCTTTGTTGTCCAGTAGAAGTCCGGGTCGCCGCCGATGGCTCTACGTACAACGCCTTCAACGCCTTCTTGTGCGGTCCATGTACGCATACGGAAGTATACGGGGGCTATGGGCATATCATTCATGAGAAGTTTTTCTGCTGCAACCATCATGTCCATACGTTTTGAAGGATCAACTTCCACTTTTGCATCATTGATCAGTTTATCAAATTCTGCACTGGAATAGTAAGTGTGGTTGTTTCCGCCGCCTGTAAGGAATACATCCAGGAAGGTCATTGGATCGTTGTAGTCAGGTCCCCATCCGGCGAATACGATTTGGAAGTCTTTGTCTGTCATTTTTTGCAAACGGGCTTTGAAAGGCATTTGTTCGAAAACAACGTCGATGCCAAGGTTCTTCTTCCACATATCCTGCAAAGCGGCACCACGTGTTTTGTTCACGTCGCCGTCATCCATGATAATGCTGAATTTCGCATCAGCCAAGCTGACGCCAACTTCTGTCAGGCCTTCTTCCAACAATTTTTTTGCTTCTTCCGGTGCGTTGTCTTTGATCAAATCACCGACTTCAGAACGGAATGACCCGGTTTTGCCGGGTAGAATGGGTACAACATAGCCAAGAGCCGGTGAAGAGTGATCCTTCATCACATTGGTGATGTAGGAAGTACGGTCGATAGCATAAGAGAAAGCCTGACGGATTTTCTTATTGCTCATGAGTTTGTCGGTGGTGTTGAATTCAAGGTAGAAGGTGGCACCATCAGCATAGTCACTGAGTTTGTAGCCTTTATCCATGTATTCCTGGAAATCTGTTCCGGGAACACCGATGAGGTCCAATTCTTTGTTCATGAACTTGATTTTTGCAGTTGCATTGTCAGCGATCATGTACACGTTGAGTTTGTCCAGTGAAATGGCGTCTTTGTTCCAGTAGTTCGCGTTCTTTTCAAGAACGATGTGGTCTTCATGCGCCCATTCTGTCATAACGAAAGGTCCGTTATAAAGTAATGTTGCAGCTTCTGCACCATAGTTATCTTTGTTGGCTTCGAAGAATTTCTGGTTACAGGGTAAAGCTGTACCAAAAGCGGTAATCGAAATGAAGTAAGGTGTCGGACGTTCCAATTCGATGATCAGTTTGTCTGTGCCTTCAGCTTTCACACCCAATTGATCCAGTGTCATCGTACCTTCATTCACCGCTACGGCATTTTTGATGTCATAGAGTATGTAGGCATATTGGGATGCTGTGGCAGGATCCAAAGCGCGCTTAAAACCAAATTCGAAGTCAGCTGCTGTAACAGGATCGCCGTTGGACCACTTGGTGCCCGGTCGTAGCGTAAAAGTGTAGGTTTTGCCATCAGCTGAAATTTCCCAGCCACTTGCAGCACCGGGTTCTACCTTGTCGTCCTTGCCGTAACGTGCCAACCCTTCAATGGTGGCGTTGAGCATCATGAACGAAGTAGTATCTGTTGTAATTTGGGGATCCATTTCCGGGGGTTCAGATCCTAGGTTGAAATTGAGTGTGCCACCCATGGCACCGGCAGCTTCAGTCGGTTCCGTGGAAGCGGATGCTTCGCTGGATTCAGCAGGGGCAACAGATTCACTGGCCTCCGTAGAAGCCGGTGCGCTGGACTCTGCCGGTGGTGTTGTTGTTCCGCAACCAGCGAAAGCAGTTGCGAAAACAAGGATTGTTAGTACAATGGCTAACATTTTTTTTAACATGATTTTTCCTCCTATGTCTTTTTTGTGTGCCTGATGGTTTTCACTCAAGAACACATACTAATAATGTTATACGTTTTTTCGACCCATTTTGCAAGCGAAAATTCATAAAACATGCTAAAAACCTGGAAAATACCTAACATAATGCAACAGTGATGCAACATGATGCAAAGTGAATATTCATAAATGTATATGCAGTAGACGCTTCCAATACAACAATTTCAATCTTTCAAAGGCTGAAATTGAATAAAATGATCCATTTGGAACGTAAAATTGAGATCAGCTGCACGAAAAAAAAGGGTTAAGCGTACTTCTATTGTACAATTGTACAATTATTTCAAGTGATTGCAGCATTTTCAGCATTTTCAGCATTTTCAGCATTATTCTACCGCTTCCCGTGTTCGAACGCTTCTCCTGCAGCCCTAGGTGCCTGAGAACTCTTTGAAAACAGAATCAAAGCCACCAAGGTCACCACATATGGGAAAATTTTCAGGATAATGCCAGGGATGACAGCCAACGTTGGAATGGCCTGAGACACGTTGGAAACCGTTGTTGCAAAACCAAAAAAGAATGTTGCACCGAGAATACCCAATGGCTTCCATTGGCCGAAAATGAGGGCAGCCAGGGCCAGGAAACCAAGACCTGAAACCGTTCCGGAAAATTCACCGGAATAGGTGACAAGGATGATGGCCCCGCTTAATCCTGAAAAAGCACCGGAAATGGCCACGGCAATATAGCGGATACGAAAAATGTTGATGCCGGCAGCATCAGCGGCATGCGGGTGTTCACCGCAGGCCCGTAAGCGCAAACCAAAAGGGGTTTTATAGAGAACATAGGTGGAGAGCAGCAAAATACCCAAAACAAGCCAGGTAGTTGCAAAAGTCTGTGTGAAAAAGAGCTTGCCGACAATCGGAATTTTACTTAGCAGGCGAACGTTGTCTCTGCCCAGGCCGGAAACAATTTGTATATGGCCGCTGCCAGTGATATTACGCGCCAGAAACACGGTCACCGCACCAGCCAGCATATTGATGGCAGTACCGCTGATGACCTGATTGGCTTGAAGGGTAATGCTGGCAAAGGCATGCAGCATGGAAAAGAGGGCGCCGGCCACCATGCCGGCCAAAATGCCAACCCAGACAGCGCCTTGTGGCCAAACCGGGTACAAAAGATATATGGTTAAAGCAGACGCAAAAGAACCAATCACCATCAGGCCTTCCAATCCGATGTTCACCACACCGGACCGTTCTGAAAACAGGCCGCCAAGTGCCGCAATCAGCAGCGGAATTGTGTAGGCAATGGCGTAGGGCATAATTTTTGAAAAAATATCCCACATATTACTTCACGTCCTTTCGGCGGCGGCGGGGTGATAGCAGACGCTCGATCAGAACCGAGGTTGCGGCAAAATAAATAATGGTGGCAATAATCGTGTCAGCGATTTCATGGGGTACTTTGGTCATGGCGTTCATGAAGCCTTTGCCGGAATGCAAGATGCCAAAGAAAATGGCTGCCGCCAAAACACCCCAGGGAGAATTGGCACCCAGCAGGGACACAGCAATGCCATCAAAACCCTGGTTGGGCAAAATACCAATTTGGATGTTGGAAGCATAGCCGGCATAAAGTGAAGCACCGCCAAGGCCGGCAAGGCCACCGGAAATGAGCATGGCATAAATGACGCTGCGGTTCACCGGAATACCGGCATATTCTGCGGCATGCCGGTTGAACCCGACAGCCTTCAATTCAAAACCCAGTACCGTACGGTTCAGGATAAAAGCAGTGATGGCTACCACCAGAATGGCGATGAACAAGCCAAGATTAATGAACGAGCCTTGAAACAAATCCCGCAGCCATTGTACACTCATGGAAGCGGCAGCGGGTAACTGGCGCGACTCTGTTTCGATCGTGGGGCCGAGGAACCACTGCTTGACGCCGTAGTACACGCCCCAGTAAGCAATCCAGTTCATCATAATGGTGGAAACCACTTCATGCACATTGAATTTTGCTTTCAATAAACCAGGGATGAAAGCCCAGGCCGCACCGCCAACCACGGCGGCAATGCAGACCAGGGGCAGTAAAATTACCTTCGGCAGGGGAAGCATCAAGCCCACGGCTGTGGCCAGAAAACCGCCCGCCAGCATTTGACCGGCAGCACCGATATTGAACATACCGGTTTGGAAGGCAAAGGCAACCGAAAGGCCGCTGAAAATGATGGGTGTGGCTGTGCCAAGGGTGTTGCCAATGCGTTCCAGGTTCATCAGACCACCCCGGAAGAGGTAAATGTAGCCGGTGATGGGGTTGGCACCCACGATGAGCATCATGACTGCACCGGCCAAAAGACCCAGCAAAATGGCAATAAGGGAAATAATGACAGCGCGTGAACCGCCTTCGGCCATTATTTTTTCAAGAAAATGTTTTTTGTTGTTTGTGGATCCTTCTTCTACCGTTAATTTCCCAATTGGTTTGCTTTCACTGTGCTGTAAGCCATTGAACGTCACGTCATTGCTCTGTTTTTTTTTGCTTATCCCGTCATTGTGCGGCTTTTCCTTCATAGTGTCGTTGGTTGAGCCGCTATTTATTGTGGCACCATCGGTAACTTTGCCTTTTTTATTCTCTTTGTTTCCTTTCGTCATGAACGCTCTCCTTTCCGAATACCGGCCATCATCAGACCCACTTCATTTTCGTCTGTTTTGTCGGCGGCCACTTCACCAATGATGCGTCCATGGTTGATAATGACAATGCGGTCGGACACATTGAGGATTTCATCAAGCTCCAGAGATATCAGCAATACAGCTTTTCCTTTATCACGCTGTTCTACCAATCGCTGATGAATATATTCAATAGAACCGACATCCAAACCGCGCGTGGGCTGGACGGCCACAAGTATATCGGGGTCGGCTGTCATTTCCCGTCCAACAATGGCTTTTTGCTGATTACCCCCGGAAAGCGCCTTTGCAGGGGATGCCGCACCTTTGCCGGAACGAACATCAAAGGCTTCAATAATTTCGTTGGCATATTTTCGTATTTCCGGCCGGTTCAAGAGACCATTTTTGGAGAAGGGGGGACGGTCGTATATTTCAAGAACCATATTGTCTTCCAAAGAATAATCCATCACCAGTCCATGTTTTTGCCTGTCTTCGGGAATATGGGACATTCCTGCACGAAAACGGCTGCGAATGCTGCTTTTACCAATGTCCACACCATTGACAGAAATCAGACCGCTTTCGGCTTTACGCAAGCCGGTCAAGGCTTCCACCAGTTCGGTCTGACCGTTACCTTCAACCCCGGCAATACCAACAATTTCACCACGGCGGACATCCACCGAAAAGCCCTCCAAAGCCAAAACCTTACGGCTGTTTTTCACAAAAAGATTTTTTACGGACAGTACGATATCTCCCGGATTACGGGCTTCTTTTTCCACAACAAAGGAGACTTCGCGTCCCACCATCATTTCGGCCATTCTGGATTCATCCGTATCGGCCACATCCACCGTGCCCACATAACGCCCGCGTCGAATGACCGTACAACGGTCTGCCACGGCCTTAATCTCCTTGAGTTTATGGGTAATCAGAATAATTGATTTTCCTTCAGCAGTGAGGTTCCGCATAATACCCATCAGTTCTTGAATTTCCTGGGGGGTAAGTACAGCCGTGGGTTCATCAAAGATGAGGATGTCTGCATCCCGGTACAACATTTTCAGAATCTCAACCCGTTGCTGCATGCCCACAGAAATGTTCTCAATCCGCTCCTCCGGCTTGACATTCAAACCGTAACGGGTGGAGAGTTCCTGTATTTTTTTTGAAGCGTCTTTTAGTTCCAGGTGGATGCCAAGTTTGGTTGGTTCAATGCCAAGGATAATATTCTCCGTGACCGTAAAATTGTGCACCAGTTTGAAGTGCTGGTGTACCATGCCAATCCCCAAATCGTTGGCAACATTGGGGTTTGCAATACGAACTGTTTCGCCGCGCACCTTGATCGTACCGGCATCCGGCTGGTATAATCCGAACAGAATACTCATGAGCGTGGATTTGCCAGCACCGTTTTCCCCCAGAAGGGCATGGATTTCACCTTTTTTCAAGGTAAGTGTAATGTTGTCATTGGCAACAACACCAGGGAATTCTTTGCGGATTTTCAGCATTTCAATGACATAGGGCACAGGATTGTTTTTTGCATTTTCCTGGTTTTCATCATTTGAATATTGTACATCTTCCATAGCATTGGCCATACAGGTACCCCCTCATGGTTTGGGTGAAGAGTATTTTGTTGTACTTGCTTGCACTTTGGCAACAGGCTTTGAAAATTATTATGAAGCACCCAATGCTGCAGCGTTTTTGCTTTTAAAGAAGAACACATGGCCTGTACTTTGGAAAACGCATTTTGAAAATGAAAAAGCGGTCTGCTCCGGTCTTGAAGCGCTCTGATTGTAACGCAAAAAGGTGGGAGCTGACCGCTTTGTTAACATAAACACAGAAACTGATGCAGCATGACACAGGTAAACAGGCTTTTTTACTTAATCAAATCGCCCTGTTCGGCAGCCACTTTCAGTTCGCTGCTCTTTAACTTGGCAAGGACTTCTTTGACTTTTGTCTGGGTATCGGCAGAGAGGTTCGGGTTTTCTGCCGGAATGCCGATGCCGTCATTTTTTGCATCAAAGATGAGGGTTTGCCCACCCGGGAATTTGCCATCTTTCGCAGCTTTTATCATGTCATAGGAAGACTGACCAAGGCGTTTCATCGCAGATGTCAAGATAATGGATTTGTCGCCTTCATAAATGCCCTGGCTGTACTGGTCTACATCAACACCAACAATCCAAACTTTTTCACCGGCTGCAGCACGCAGTTTCGCTTCATTGATGGCACCGACACCAACACCACCGGCGGCGGCAAAGATGGCTTTTACGCCTTTGTCATACATTTGGGCGGCCAATTGCTGGCCGGCAGCAACTTCACTGAAGGTTCCCTGGTAAATAACATTTTCAGCCTGGATGGTCACATTGGAACCATAATTATCATTGGCATATTTCAGTCCCTGTTGGAAGCCCCAGTTGAATTTTTGTACGGCAGGGATTTCCATGCCGCCAATAAAGCCAACGGCACCTTCTTTGAGTTCAACCGCTGTGGCCACACCGGCCAGAAAACCGGATTCTTGTTCTGCATAGAAAATAGCAACAGTGTTGTCGCCGACTTTTTCAACACGGGTATCATCAAAAGCGCCATTGTTGGGTGAGCCATCGATCACAACAAATTTTGTGTTCTTATACTTGTCCTGCATCTCGAAAACAGCGCTTTCAAATTTGAATCCAGGGCAAATGATCATGCGGAAGCCGGAGTCGTACAGATTGGTCATTTCTTTAGTATAGTCTGCCGGTGTGGTTCCGACCGGTTTCAGGTAGAGGGTTTCGATACCCAAATCTTTTCCGGCTTTGACAACACCTTCCCAGGTGCCTTGGTTAAATGATTTGTCATCAATGGTTCCTGCGTCGGTAACCATACCGACTTTCAGGGCACCGCCGCCAATACCACCGGTGCAACCGGCCATCAGTGCAACGGACAGAACAAGAGCTAGAACGAGCATCAGGGTTTTTTTCAACATAATTTCATCCTCCGAATAAAGTATTTTTGTTGATCGTTTTTGGATATCATATGTTCGTTATCATAAAATAATTCATTTTTTATGATAACGACAACAGAATCCTTATACATCATATACTACCTTGTACGGGATATTCAACACACGCAAAGGGGAATGTCAAATTTTTTTTGCATATGCAGAAAAATACGATTACACACAAAAAGTCACTGTATGGGTTGCCGGTGCAAGTTATCGTCAGACAACTTGCACCGGCATTCGCAGAATGTTGGATAATCGTGTTGATTTGTCCCGAATTGCAGCTTTGTTGCAATTCCCCTCAAGAAAACTTTCGGAGGAAAGTCGTAAAATGACGATCTGGGTGCAATCATGATTTTACCGTAATAACCCGAAAATGCTCCAATTTGCAATATAATCTATCATGAATATGTTTTTTTGTCGTATTGTTCCTTGCGTTTGCTGTTGTACGTAATGTTAAAATGGTATAATAAAGAAAAAACAGGAAACAGGAGGGTTACCATGGCTGATATGAAGAAGTGTTCAAATTGCGGTATGGAAATGCCGTCGGATGCGTTGTTTTGTCCGGAATGCGGCACCCGTCAGGAAGGAAAAAGCGGTATTGAGGAAATGGCAAATTCGACGGGGGGAATGAATGCTGCAGATTCATTCGACCCTTATGCCCATGAATCCCAAAAAGACACGTTATCGGAAGCGGATTTGACCAAAGAAGAAGATGCCAAAAAAGTTTCGCTGCAAGAGGATACATCGGGTATCGATGCAAAAAAAGTGTCCTCAACACCGCAATTTCAAGACACATCAACAAAACCTTTTACAATACCCCCGGTACAGGAGAACAAAGCCCCTCCATACCCGGTAACAGAAAACAAAGTCCCTCCATACCCGGTACCAGAAAACAAGAATGGTTTCCAATATGTTAACCCGGCCATGCAAAACAGTATTGCCGTACCACCCAATGTCACCCCCGCACAAAGTGGACCTTTCTCTCTGGACCCGCAAGGGGTACCACTGAACCCTACCTATCCACCCCAGCAAAACATGGCTTATCCGCAAGGAAGCCTGGCAGGAGGCAACGGCATGCAAGTACCAAAACCGGCAGTCAGTGGAAAGAAAATACCCGTTTTTTTAATTGTTGTAGCAGCCTTGTTGGCTCTCGGCATGGTTTTTTGGTTCATTTCTTTTTTCAGCACCAATGTGGCTGAGTACAACTTTGGAATAGACACTTCGAGAGGCGTTGTCTTTGTTCTTCTTATTATGTCGGTGCTGTCCATCATCAGTACGGTCATTTTGCGGGTACAATTGCGCGGAAAAAAACTGGCCATGCTGGCCAATGTACTTCTGGTATTGGTGATTATCGGCATTCTCTTTGGCCTTTCGTTAACAGAATTCCTGCCGGGAGACCTGCCCAATCAGATTTTCATGCATTTGGTGCCGTAAGAAGACTGTAACCGGGCACTAAAAAAACTGAACATGGTTCTTGCATTTCGCACCACAACCGTGTATAATTCGGTTTGCAAGTGAGTGCACGCAACTGAGTGCACGTTGCATGGGAAATGCGAGAGTGGTGGAATTGGCAGACTCGCTAGATTCAGGTTCTAGTGTACGCAAGTACGTGCGGGTTCAAGTCCCGCCTTTCGCACCATAAAAAACCGAAGACCTTCATTTGTAAGGTCTTCGGTTTTTTTATTGTACCGGGTTGAAACGGTTATTTTGGTCGGCATACCATCATGTTAAGTCAGAATTCATACTTTTTTATCGGCGTTGCAAAGGGTATACTGTAAAGATAAAACGGATTTGGCCGTGAATGGCTGCGACATGATGCACGAAAGGCACACTGGTAAAAGATACGGTCATGAATGGCCGCATTGTCATGCTAAGGGTGCTCGAAAGGGCATAAAGGATGCGGTTATGGAAGGTGGAAGCATCATCTTATCAAAGACCCGTATTTCGGGTATCAGGATTTGCACTGATTTAAGTACATGAAAAACAGGAATGTATTGCAACCCGATGAAAGGATAAAAAATGGACGAAAAAAAACAGATGCCGGAGACGAATGACGAGAAAAATACTGCATCAACCATGAAAGGATCAGAGAACTTTCTAAACACCGTCACAACCGGACAGGACATAAGTTCGATGAAAACCTTGATGCAAAGCATTGTGGACAATATCGGCCAGGTCCTTGTTGGAAAAGAATCTGCAGCCAGGCTCATGGTCATTGCGCTGGCCGCTTCCGGCCATGTGCTCATTGAAGACGTGCCCGGTATTGGCAAAACAACCCTGGCCTTTGCCATGGCCAAGTCGCTCAACCTTGCCTTTAGCCGCATCCAGTTTACACCGGATATTCTGCCCTCCGATATTACAGGTTTTTCCGTGTTCAACCCCAAAACCGGGGAGTTTGATTTTCGGAAAGGCAATGTCATGAGTAATATTGTGTTGGCGGATGAGATTAATCGCACCTCGCCCAAAACCCAGGCTTCCATGCTCGAAGTGATGGAAGAACGGCAGGTGACAGTGGACGGGAACACGTATAAGGTGCCAGAACCCTTTATGGTCATTGCCACGCAAAACCCTGTAGAGTACATGGGAACCTATCCTTTGCCGGAAGCGCAGTTGGACCGCTTCATCATGAAAATATCCATGGGTTATCCGGAAAGAAGTGAAGAAGTGGGCATTCTCTACCGTTTTCAAAACAAAAACCCTTTGATCGCTTTACAAGCGGTGGCCACAGCCGAAGCACTTAACGCATTGAAAAAATACATACAGAACGTGCGCGTGGACCAAAGCCTGGCCGGTTATCTTGTGGATATTATCGGTGCCACGAGAAACCACGAACATATTTTGCTGGGCTGCAGCCCGCGAGCCTCTATCAGCCTTTTCCGTGCCGCACAGGCCCACGCTTGTTTTGATGGGCGGGACTATGTGTTGCCAGAAGACATCAAGGGTCTGGCGGTACCGGTGCTGGCCCACCGCATCATTTTGCGCCAGGAGGCAAAGATTAAACGGATATCAGCGGAACAAATTGTTGAAGAAATTGTGTCGCACAAAAAAATTCCTATACTGGGATGAAACACCTGGAGAGTTAGGGGTACACAATGAAAGTCAGAAAAAAAAACGTGGTCAACAAAGAAAAACAATTTATCCTGCGCAACTGGCTGCTGTGGGTTTCTTTGGTGGCAGCGTCTTTTGTGTATACCTGGTTCTACAGCGGTTTTTTTGCTTTTACTCTCTTGTACATGGTACTCCTGCTGCCGGCGGTTTCTCTGGCCGGCCTCATCCTGAACCTTACGTTCTTTAAAATCTCTGAAAACCTGAATGGACGCGTCTTTGTGAAGGGGGATACGGCCAGGTATGAACTCTTGATGGGCAATGAAGGGTTTTTTGCCATGCCGTATTTATCGGTGACCATGTACCTGGAGGGACAGATGCTTTGCAGTGATATGAAAAGCATGCACCTTTCCCTGGCACCATTTTCGAGGAAACGCTATCTCTATGAAATGCCGCTTTATTACCGTGGCCGTTATAGCATTGGGGTGCATAAAATAACTTTTCGGGATTTTCTGGGCCTTTTTGCATTGAACCACAAACCACTGGAACAAAAAACCATCCTGGTCAAGCCGCGTGTTCGCCTGATTCATCAGAAATTTATACCGGCAGCCATGGTCTCGGAGGGCAACGAACTGGCCGGTCTGCACGATGCCGGTAATGATGAAATGGTGGATATCCGTGCTTATCGCCCCGGCGACAGTCTGCGAAAAATGCACTGGAAACTGACGGCCAAGACCGGCAACGCCATGGTTCGTGATATGCGCAATGAACTGGACAACGACGTTATCCTCATTCTGGATGTCCGTATGGCAGCGGAACAGAATGACAAGGCGCTGATGCGGGAAGACTGCCTGATTGAGGCGGCAGTGACCCAGTCGGAGTATTTGTTATCCCGCGGTATTCCGGTACGGCTCTGCTTTTGGCGGGATGAACCGGTCATTTTGCGTGCAGTGACCCCGGGAGACTTTTTGAAAGTCTATGAATTGCTTTCTGAAGTGAAGTTTAACAGTCAGACCCATTTTGAAGATACCCTGGATTACTTTATCGATGGGGGCACACACCGCAGCCTGGTTTTCCTGTTTTCTGTGACATTGCAAAACAATGTGGTTGAAAAAGCCATCCGCTTACGGCATCGTGGGTTTGATATTGAGGTAACCTACCTGGAAGAACCGAAAAACAATACGGTTGGCACAACTGCCCGTAACGGCTTTCAGGAACAGATGGCCCGTAATGGTATTCGAACAGTGCAATTGGTACCGGAAGAAAACAGCTTTTTGGAAAGCCGTTTTTCAGAAGCAGGGGAGGGTATCGGATGAAACAGATGCAAAAACGTCGGGAACCCATCCTGGGTTTTCTGATTGGTGTGGCTTACATACTGCTGTGCATGGTTCCCCTTTCCAATATATTACTCTCACCTGTGCCTTTCGGACAAATTGTCCTCTACGGGCTCGGGTTCTATCTGCTGTTTTTTCTGCTGTTCTCCGTGAAAGCGGGCCGTATCACTGCCATCATTCTGCTATCTCTTTCTGTTGTTGTTTTTTTGTTTATTCTTTTCAACAAAGGTCCCCTGCAGGAAGTCCTCCTTCTTTGGATGCAACGGCTGGGTCTGGCCTTTGAAAAACTGTATTACTTTGAGCCCCTCATCGGGTCAAAATATGCAGACTTTCATCCGTTCATTTTCATCCTGTTGTCTGCTGTTACTGCCTTTGTTGTTTGGCTGTTCAAAGACCGCCATTACAACTTCTTCCTGCTAACCGGCTACACACTTTTATGCTTCATGCTTTCCTACGAAATGGCTGCAAAGGAAGAAAAAATTTCTTTCGTTTTGTTTATCATCCTTTCGGTGGCTTCATATGCCGGCCACATCTACGAAAAACGCAAAAAGAGCGGACTAGAACCGTTGTCTACCGGACGGAATACCACCGTTTTGCGGGCACTGGCCATTGCCGTGCTGGCTTTTCTCTTAACTTTGATGTTCCCCAAAAGCGATAAACCCTTGCGCTGGGACTGGCTGGATAAGACGGTAAACAATGTATACAGCCGCATTGAAGAAAAGTTTACCCACACAGGGACGGAGTTTTTCAGCCTGTCTGCCACCGGTTTCAGTGACCGGGAACACCTCTTGGGGGGGCGTGTGCGTCAGTCCAACACCTTCGTCATGGATGTACAGGCAGACAAAAGGGCTTATCTGCGTGGTGCTGCCTACATGAACTATACAGGCACTTCCTGGCTTGTGGTCGACCCGTCCTTCGATTATAACGTGGACGGACAGCCGGAATCTTCCCGGGACAATGATGAACTCGGTACAGTTTTTACCTATGTAGACCCGGTTGAACCCTACATGTCTTATGAAGATGCAGACCAGATGGATTTGATGCAACGGTTTGCTGCAGGGGAGCTGAACGACCTTCTTTTTCCGGAACTGATCATGACAGTTGGCTACCGGAATATGGTCACACGCACGGTGTTCTCACCGCTTAAAACGATTTTACCGGTGAGGAAAGCGGATAAGAGTGTACAAGTTATTACAGAGAACAGCCGTGGCATTTTGCTCTCGGATGCTTTTTTGGGGTCCGGTTCATCCTATAGCCTTTCTTATCACCAGCCCATGTATGGTGACGATATTTTCCAAAAGCTTTTACCACTTTCTTATAACGGACTTTACAACAATGCATTGAAACAGTACGTGCAGGATTGGTCGAATATTGTTGAAGCGGTACTGGATGGACAGGCAGATGAAGAACGCCTCCTCCGTATTGTCGGTCCAAATCTTGTGTCTGCAAACGGGGAGCGTATAGACAACCCGGATGCACAACTGATGCTTTCTGTTGTTCGGCAGAACGTGAACCCGACAGACACACCGGTTTATCAAAAGTTGTCTGCCCTGGCCAACACGGCATATGATATTCAGCGTAAGTATACATCCCTGCCCGAAGTGGTGACGGATCGTGTTCGGGCATTGGCACAGGATACCACAGAAGGTCTGGAATCCGACTATGAAAAAGTCATAGCCATCCGCAATTTTTTGCGTGACAGCTATCTCTATTCCTTAAGTATGCCGCGCTTGCCGGAAGAAAAAGAATTTACGGATTGGTTCCTCTTTGAGCAGCAAAGTGGCTATTGCACATCCTATGCCACCAGTATGGCCGTGATGCTGCGCACCCTGAAAATTCCGACGCGCTATGTAGAAGGCTACGTACTGCCCGAAAAAGAAAAGGATGCGAAGAGTTATCGGGTCACCAACCGTCAAGCCCATGCCTGGGTGGAGGTTTACTTTGAAGGCTTTGGATGGTTGACGTTTGAACCGACCCCTGGCTTTTCTGATACAACCGATTTTCTGGCGCAAAGCGAAACAGAGTTGTCCGGTATTGGCGGTTCATCCGGTATGACTGACTTGGAAGAACTGATGCGCCGCTACAACCAGAACCGGGTAGAAGATGCTGGCGGTATCTTTACCCCGATAGAAGAAGCAGAAACAGTGCCATTGGCTACACGCATCCTGTTATTTGTTGGCAGCGGGGTTTTTCTGCTAATGCTCCTCAGTCTCTTGATACAATTGGGTTTCTCCGTTGCGATACAACGCAAACCGGGAAAGAAGCAAATTGTGGCACGCTACCTGCTCATGCTGCAGTGGTTGGCCCTGGGGGGCATGGTACTTGGTGAAAGTGAAAGCTTAAAAGCGTTTTCCAAAAGGGTGGACAATGAGTACTATTTCCCGGATTCTTCGTTTAAAAACCTGTCAGAAATCTTTGAACGCGTCCGTTATGGCGCAAAAGAGCCGAACCTCCTGGAATTGCGCACCATGCACCAACTGGCCCGGCAGTTGCGTACTCAAATTGTCAAAGAACTGGGGCTTCGCCGTTTTATACCCCTTAGAAGGCTGTTTATTGGGATATAAATATTTTCAAAATAACCAAATAATACCAGTTCATTGACATCTTTGGCTGTATTCCTGTAAAATGATGTGTCGGAGCGACGGAACGCCTGAAAATGAAAAAGGGACGCCGTTCAGTTAACAGCCACCGGACAGAAGGGGAAAATGTGAATACAGTAAGAGACGACATTAGGAATGTGGCCATTATTGCCCACGTAGACCATGGAAAAACAACACTTGTTGATTGTTTGTTACGCCAAAGCGGCGTGTTTCGCTCAAATGAAAAAATGACTGAGCGGGTCATGGACTCGAACGATTTGGAACGCGAAAAAGGGATTACCATCCTTTCCAAGAATACCTCGGTAAAATATGGTGGTGCACGGATTAATATTGTGGATACCCCCGGCCATGCAGATTTCGGTGGTGAAGTGGAACGTGTTCTGAAAATGGTCGACGGCGTACTTTTGCTTGTTGATGCGTTTGAGGGAGCCATGCCGCAAACACGTTTTGTGTTAAGGAAAGCCCTTGCATTGCATCTCAAACCGATTGTTGTAATCAATAAGATCGACCGTGATGGTGCCAGACCGGACGAAGTAATTGATGAAATTTTTGACCTCTTTGTCGAACTGGGTGCTGACGATGAAGCATTGGATTTTAAAGTGGTTTATGCTTCTGCCAAAGAAGGCTATGCCATAAAAGAATTGACAGATGAAAAAGTGGGCATGAAACCCTTGTTTGAAGCCATTATGGCATATGTTCCAGCACCGGAAGGCCAACCGGAATCACCCTTACAGTTTCTTGTTTCTGCTTTGGATTACAGCGAATTTATTGGCCGTATTGCAATTGGTCGTGTGGAACGTGGTACCATTCGCAGAGAACAGCAAGCAGTTCTGATGAAACGTGACGGCAAACAGGTCAATGTAAAAGTATCCGTTTTGCAGACTTTTTCCGGCTTGCGTCGTGTGGATATACAGGAGGCAACCATCGGCGAAATTATCTGTGTTTCTGGAATCAGCGACATTACCATTGGCGAGACCCTTTGTGATAAAGAAAATCCGGAAGCCATCCCTTTTGTGGACATCGATGAACCCACCATTTCCATGGAGTTCATGGTCAACAACAGCCCTTTTGCCGGCCGTGAAGGCACTTATGTTACCTCCAGACATTTAAGAGATCGCTTGATGCGTGAAGTGGAAACCAATGTTTCTATGCGTGTGGAAGAAACAGATTCAGCCGATTGCTTTAAAGTATCCGGTCGTGGTGAATTGCATCTGTCTATTTTAATCGAAACCATGCGGCGTCAGGGTTATGAATTTCAGGTATCAAGGCCGGAAGTCATTACCATCATGCAACATGGTGAAGTCTATGAGCCGATTGAACACCTTGTGGTGGATGTGCCGGACGAATATGTTGGCGCTATTATGGAAAAACTTGGAACACGCAAGGCTGAAATGACCAACATGCATGCTGCCGGTTTAGGTTATACCCGTTTGGATTTCCTTATTCCGGCCCGTGGCCTCATTGGTTATCGTACTGAATTTATGACCGATACCCGTGGCAACGGCATTTTGAACCATGTTTTCCATGGCTATGAACCCTGGCGTGGTGAAATTCGCGGACGTTTGCGCGGTTCAATCTGTGCCTGGGAAAACGGAGAAACGGTTATTTACGGACTGTTTAACGCGCAGGACCGCGGGTCGCTCTTTCTGGGTGCCGGCATTCCTGTTTATGAGGGCATGGTTGTTGGCGAAAGCGCCAGAGGTGACGACCTTGTCATTAATGTTTGCAAGAAAAAGCATGTCACGAACATTCGTGCTTCCGGAACGGATGAGGCCTTACGACTTGTGCCGCCGCTCAACCTAAGCCTGGAGCAGTGCATGGAGTTCATTGCCGATGATGAGCTGGTTGAATTGACACCCAAATCCATCCGTATTCGCAAAAAAATACTGAGTTCGGATATCCGCGCCAAAACCAAGAGTCGGGAAAAGAAAATGTGAAGAAGGATAAGTCTGGAAAATATAGTGTCAGGTTGGATGAAAAATTATCAAAATAACAGGGTGAAGCATCCACCTCATGAATATAATCCTGCATTTGTAAAACCCGCAGAAAAATTATAGATAAAGAATAAATATAAAAAAATACTTTTATTAAGCATATTTAGGGAGAAAGCATTGTGACTGGGAATAAAAATCATGATGTGCAACGAAAGCCGAGTGCAAGTGCCCCGGCCAGAAAACCGAAAAAACGGCGTTTCATTGTACTCAAGCTATTGGTATTCATCATCGTGTGCATTGTTGTGGCAACATCCTTTGCACAAAGAGGCTACAAATATATTGTGGACGGGTCAGAACAAGCCACAGTGCTGATGGCTGAAACGACAGCCTCAGAAAAAGAGAAGACCGGGCTTTTGGGCGGGAACCGTGTAGAATTTAAAATTCCATATGGTTCCAGCACCACAGACATTGCCACGCAGTTAATGGATGAGGGCTTTTTAAAGCGCATCTCCGTGTTCAAACTGATGTCCAAGCTTATTGGTTTTGATGGCCTGTATAAATCCGGGCGCTACATCATTGAAAAGGGTATGAACGAGTATGCGTTGATGCTGGTGTTGACCGGGGATGCACTAAAAAATCCGTCTGTGGATGTTCGTATTCCGGAAGGGATGACGGTGGTGGAGCTTGCAGACTATCTGGTGTCACAAAATTTAATTGTTAAAGAAAAATTTATTAAACTCTGTGAGATGCACCTGAAACAGTTTACCTTCCAAAGCGATCTGGTAATCGCAGAATCTCGCAAGTACCCTCTGGAGGGTTATCTCTACCCGGATACTTATAAAATGGATGAAGGTTGGGATGAAGAAAAGCTGGTGCTGCGTACTTTGGATGAGTTTAACCGGGTGTTTTCCGAGGACGACAAAAAACGGGCAGTAGAGCTGGGGATGACAACCGATGAAGTGGTTACTTTGGCCTCTCTCATTGAAATGGAAGCCTTGCATCCAACCGATTTGAAGAAAATTTCTTCAGTCTTTCACAATCGTTTGAACAGCAAAGACCTCACCTTATTGCAATCGGATGCAACCATACAGTACGCCCTGGTCATGGCGGGAATTGGTCGTAAAACCACTGTGCTGTACAAAGACCTGGAAATCGATTCTCCCTACAACACTTACATTCATCCAGGTCTGCCGCCGGGACCTGTTTGTTCACCCCGGAAGGATGCGATTGAAGCCGCCTTGTACCCGGAAAAAACAAAATACTATTATTTCTTTGCAGCGCCGGATGGCACCAACATTTACAATGAAACTTACGATGGTCATTTAAAAGATCAGCAGAAATACGGTGTTTCGGGGAATTAAAAAAGGGTTGATATGACAATACAGAATACAACAAAAAGAATAAAACCGGAACTGCTGGCCCCGGCCGGCAATCTGGAAAAACTGATGACGGCATTCCGCTTTGGTGCGGATGCCGTCTATTTTGCCGGCAATCAATTCGGTTTGCGTGCCGGTGCCGGCAATTTTACGCTGGAAGAAATGGCACTAGGTATCAATTTCTCGCATCAACACGGAAAGAAAGCCTATCTAACTTTGAATATTCTGGCCCATGAAGCGGATATCTCAAGCCTTCCCGCTTATCTGAAAGAAGTGCTGCCTTTAAAGCCGGATGCTGTCATCGTGGCAGACCCTGGTATTCTGGACATGGTTTTGTCTGTTGACCCCACCATGCCTATACATTTAAGTACACAGGCCAATGCAACGAACAGTGCTTCGGCCCGGTTTTGGCATCGTGCCGGCGTGGAGCGCATTGTCCTGGCACGCGAACTGTCATTGCAGGAAATCAAAGCCATCCGTGCGAACAGCCCGGATACACTCTCTTATGAAATGTTTGTCCATGGTGCCATGTGTATGTCGTATTCCGGCCGGTGCATGATTTCGTATCACTTGACCGGACGTGACGCCAACCGTGGCGACTGTGCCCAGCCTTGTCGTTGGAAATTCAACGTTTCCGAAGAAAAACGACCGGGGGAGTTCTATCCCGTAGAAGAAGACGCACGCGGTACCTACCTCTTTAATTCAAAAGACTTGTGCCTCTTGCGCCGACTTCCGGAACTTCTTCATAGCGGGGCAGCAAGCTTTAAAATTGAAGGGCGCATGAAAAGTCCTTTTTATGTGGCAACGGTTGTAAAAGCCTGGCGGGAAGCCATTGATGCCGCATGGTCCGGCGAATGGCGGGAAGAAGACCTCTTGCGATGGGAAAATGAAGTGGCATCCGTGTCAAACAGAACCTTTACGGAAGGATTTATTGATGGTCCGCCGGGGGCGGATATACAAAAATCTGAAACCGGCGGTTATGTGCGGGGTTCAGATTTTATTGCCATTGTGCCGGAGGGACCATCAGCGAAGGAAACCGCCACAGAGGAAACTGCAACGGGTGGC
>JBBRWP010000001.1:0-52396 GCA_038249175.1 Acetivibrionales bacterium | reverse complement strand
TTCTTTGAGCTTATCTTCTACCGTATCGGCCAACGCTTTGAGGTGCGTGTTGGACGTGCCGCTGGCAATAACAAAGTATTTTGCCACCGTAGTCACCTTCGAGATATCGATAACCTGGGGATTTCTGGCTTTTTTATCCTGTAGTGCCAAAACAGCAGTTTGCATGGTTTTTCTGGCTTTTTGATTCATTTGGTCTGCGGTTTGCTGCATTTCTACAGTGTCCAGGGACTCCGCATCTTTTCTTTGCCGTTCTTTCAAAAATACTCCTTTAATTCTGATCGAAAAACAGAGAGTGTTTTTCGCCCGTTTTCTGTTGTCATTTTCTATGGTTCGTCCTGTATTACAGTTTACTGATGCACATTTGATGCAGGTTCTACATGGTTGACTATGTTTGTGTCAAGCAGAAAACTTGATTGTATGTAAATCATGTTTTGTTTCATTGGTTATGGTGTTGTGACAATATTGAGGGAATCTGTAATTAACATGAAAACACAGCACGAAACATAGATATCATAACACAAAAGGATAAAAAAGTGCCACTACCGTTCAGCTAAAAAGATACTTCTGTTCACGCCGAATGGTGGTAGGAATAAGGCTTCATGCGTTTTGGCCAACGATCTGCGATTCTACGCCACCAGTGTGCTCTGCTACGGCCAACTGTCCACCTTTCTACCGCCACCATCTGGCGAAAGAACCGCAAGGCAAAATGAGGTTCGACGTTCCAATGGGTAGGCCAATTTCTCCGGATTGTGCAGAACCGCCGACATTTCCCAGAAAAAACGAAATCAAGTTGGCGGGAACTTGTGGTGAAAAGCCGGATGTATAGGCATTCACAAGAAAGAACAAGGGGTCATCAGACAACACAGCCATGCACGATTTAATGAGGTCGAACAAGGCGTCTTCCAATTTCCACAGCTCTCCATTCGGACCCCTTCCGTAAGTTGGCGGATCCATCACAATGGCGTCATAAGTCTTGCCGCGCCGTGCTTCCCGCTCCACAAACTTCATGCAATCATCCACAATAAAGCGTACCGGTGCGTCTGCCAAGCCCGACAAAGCCAGGTTCTGTTTGGCCCATGCAACCATCCCTTTGGCCGCGTCCACATGGCAAACCTCTGCACCGGCTGCAGCGCAAGCTACCGTGGCACCGCCCGTATAGGCAAAAAGGTTCAACACACGGATGGGGCGTCCTGCCAGCGCAATACGCTCTGCCATCCAGTCCCAGTTCACCGCCTGCTCAGGAAAAAGACCGGTATGTTTGAAGCCGGTGGGTTCCACGCGAAAGGTATACGCTGCATAAGCAACATTCCAATGAGATGGCACCGGCCGCAGCATCTCCCAGGTACCTCCACCTCTATCGCTTCTGTGATAATGGGCATGCACCTGATTTCGAAGGGCTTCACTGCCTGTCCAAGGCCAGAGCACCTGAGGATCCGGCCTGCGCAAGAGGAACTCTCCCCACTGCTCAAGTTTTTCCCCGTCGCCAGCGTCCAATATGCGATAATCCTGCCATTTTTTTGCCAATTCCATTGTTTTTCCCCATTCATAATTCTAGTGTAATAACACGAACATGATTAGTTTTAAGCCGAATCAATCTTTGGCATTGTGCCATGCACTGCACAAATAGCACAATCTTGACTAAAATCGATATTCTTCAAATGAAACATCCATGATTCATGATCATATAGAAAGTTAGTCGTTCATCTCAATACCTACAACCGCAGCAAGTTCATAATCCACTCACCGGCTGGCAGGTTCAAGAGGCTCAAACCAATGGCGCTGTACACCAGCAATATCAACAATAGGCCCGGAACGGCTGGCAAAAATGCTTTTTTAGGGTAAACGGCTTTTGCAGAAGGGTGTGACACGTCGCGGGTAATGTAACGCAAAAGTAAAAGCAGGCCAAATAACACAAAGAGGGAAAGAATCAATGCCACGGATGAACCAACGGCCATCGCCTGTATCAGTTCATCCAGGCTCATCCCACTTTGTTTGACATAGCTGTTAAAGGCCTCAGAGCTAAATACATCTCCAGATGCCGTCGCGGCAAACCATGAGAAGGCACCCGTCTTCTGTCCCACGAAACCCAGCCCGCCCGTAAGGCTTGAAAGGACCACACTGCCGGCATTGTGCAAAAAATGAATGATCATGCCGTTAAAAATAGAACCGGTGCGGTACACCACATAGGCGATAATGCAGCCAAGCAGGGCTTGGGCTGCAAAGCGCTGAAAATCAAAGTGAAACAGACCAAACAGGACGCCACTGAGAATAACCGCTTTTTTCCCGCCGAAACCTTCCATACCCCTCTGAAAAAAGCCCCGAAACATCCACTCTTCACAAACAGCAGGAAATAAACCAATGGCAACAACGGCCCAAGGCACACCTTGAGAGAACACATCCCCCAAATCCCCATTCATCTGCATGGTACCAAACGTCATCTTTACCAGAACTATGGCCAAAAGCCCGGCACAGTATGCAGCAATGGTTGCCACAGGGGATATCATCAGAACCACGCCAACATCTCGCAGGCGTGGGCGGCGAATACGGAAAGTGGCTGTCAGACTGTGGCGGAACAGTAGGGCAAATACCGTTGGCGGCAAAGCGATGAGAATAACCTCAGAAAGGGCAATCAGCGGAACACCTGTCAGGTTGAGCAAAGACAGTAATTGGCCGCCATAGAGCTGTATTACAGCCATCAGGCTGAACAGGAGGCCGGCTTCCAAAGGTCCGGGCACACGCGGGGTTTTTTGCAGGATCATCTCTTGATCCGCATGCGTTGCAGCTTCTATGCCGTCTCCCGAAAAAGGTCTGCCTGCATCTTCGAATAGCAATGGTTGAGCCATTGCATCCGAAAAAGGCTTATTGTCAACATCCTCTATCACCCTTTCATCCAAAAGCTGTTTTTCACTTCTCAAATCCTTTATATCGCTCTGGTTTGGAAAAGATTCTCTTCCATTGTCGTTCATGAATCCTCCGGTTCCCCTTTACATTTTTGTAAACGCTTCTCTGATCAAAATACCGGTAACCAAAAGTCCGGCAGTAAACTACACCATTTCTTATTGCTTCTTTTTACAGTGATTATAACCCACAGCGTTAACCTTGTCAGCAACTGACCAAGCTTTTACAGGTTTTTATCTTGTTTTTACGGGTGACAACTGCGATAATTGAACTATGATTGATTTCGGTGTAAGAACTCCAATTTCAGTTCCGAAGGGACTGAAATTGAATGAAAATGATTGGTTTGCCAAAAGTCGATTTTCGACTTTTATGCAAGTCTCAAAATGTAACTTTCATGCAGCCAAAGGAGTTGCCGTATGCTGGCAGGAAAACCTTGATTGGTAGTGTTACAATGCGTATGCGTCCATGATTGTCTAGATGACAGCCGCCGTGAACAGCGATTCATTATGTCCGATAGTGGCTAAGGAGGAAACGGAACGGATGGCAAAAAAAGAAAAACCGGAAAATTCTGAAAATTTGAATACACCGCTGCTGGAGGAAATCCGGGGGAAAAAAAAGAAGAAGCCAAAGGCCGCAGTAAAGGAAAAACCTGTAAAAAAAGAAAAGCATGCAAAGAACGAAAAACCTGCACCCAAAGATAAAACTTCGAAAAAAGATAAGCTTTCGAAAAGTGAACAGAGACCCAAGGCAGAAGCGTCGACAACAAAACAAAAACCGGATAAAAAAGAAAAATCAAAAAGGAAAACCTTTCTGCTGGCGTTTTCCAAAAAGGCGCTATTGCCTGCGATGTTGTTGTTTATCCTCTTCTTAACGGTGTTTATTTTGCTCGCACAGCGTTATACAAAGTCTCCAACGATTGCTCAGGGCATCTTGATTGAAGGCATCCCGGTAACCGCAACCGATAAGGATACCCTGACAGCCTTTGTTCAAAAACAGTGGCCACAACCGACTGGTCAAACAGAGATTGTCCTCTATGCCGGCGAATGGCAAAAAGCCGTTCGTTTTGATGACCTGTCGGTTCAGGTAGACAGCACGCAACTGGTCAATGATGTACTGGCTAAAGGCAATACGGGCCGCTTCTTAAATCGCCTCAGTGAGCGGATTGCGCTGGTGCGAAAGGGTACGGATGTTACAGTCCCCATAAGCTTTTCTCATGACAAGATGGATACGCTCTTGCAAGAGGTTTACGAGAGACTGCATCGAAAAACCAGCAGTGCACAACTCTTTGTCTCGGACACCAAAGCGACACTGACAGCCGGTAGTGATGGTGTGTACCTCAACACCAACCGCCTGGCAGCAGATATCATCAATCTCCTGGGGACACGACAGGGCGGACGCCTATTTGTGCCGACAGATCCGGTGCGTCCCCCCGCCATTGCTGCAGAAACTGTGATAAAAGCCATTGAACAGAAGGCAGAAAACGCAAAGAGTTTAACCGATGCAGACGGAAATACCACCGTTGTACCATCGAAAACAGGGCGTCATATTGACATTGATATCCTGACGGAAGAAATAAATAAATTGGAAAACCGTACCGACCGATCCGTTGTGACAAGAGCCTTACCAGTAACATTTACAGAACCGGAAGTCACAACTCAATCGCTGCAGCGTTCAACCGATCAGCAGATTGGCGGTATTTTCCAAACAATAATTCCTGAAATAGGAAATGCAGTGGAAAACAGAACAAAAAACATTCGCCTGGCAGTTCAGGCTTTAAATGGTACCATTGTGCCATCAATGGGACATTTTTCTTTTAATGATGTCACCGGACCACGCAGCCATTCTGCCGGCTATCTTCCGGCACCCGTCTATGAAAACGGTGCCGTTGCGACCGGTATTGGCGGCGGTGTCTGCCAGGTGTCATCCACCCTGTTCAATGCCATGCTGCTGGCCGGTTTAACCCCGGAAGAACGCCACCCGCATATGTTTCCCGTTGCCTACGTTGCACCAGGAAGAGATGCCTCTGTTTCTTATGGTACGCAAGACTTGCAGTTTGCCAACCCTTACCCTTCCCCGGTTCAAATACTTGCGGACACAACGGACAACGTGCTTACTGTTAAAGTTCTTCTGGACGCCTCTGTTCATAAAAAAGGCATTCGCTTATTCACAAAGTGGGTCGGTACTTCCATTAAGACAAGTGTGTTTTTTGCTACGACTGCCTTGGATTCAGCCATTGAACGTGAACCCGCTGGTTTGAATACGCAACTTTTAGTCGAAACTTGGTATCAAAGCTTTTCTGGCGAAAATCTTATTGAAGAGTGGCGTCTATTCACGAGCCGTTACCAACCCCTGCCAGCGCCGCAGGCTCATCTCGGGTACCCCTCGATTAAAAAGTCGTTTCAATAAAGGATACAAGGGTAAAGTTCTATTAACCTAAAGAATCGACAGAGAAAATGTAAGGTTTTGTGGTGTTTCGCTTACTTGCTCCTGAACTGTATGTGCGGGGATGTTCAAACCATACGATCAATATCCAAAACTGTGAAGAGGGAAGTGAAGTCCACAAATTGTCATCCATATGTCTAAAGGCAAGTTCTAATCAACAAATAAAGGAATTTAGGTGAGATATGCATCAATACACTGTATCAACTTCCAGTTCCGGGAAGCGGTTGGACCGCTTCCTTTTTTCTCTCTGTTCAGAATTCCCAGGTGCCGCCATTCACAAAGCCTTTAAAAACAAAGATGTAAAAGTGAATGGTCGGCGGGAGAAAGAGAATTTCATAGTGACCACCGGAGATACGGTCACCGTTTTCCTGCCAATTCTCAGAGAGCGTTCTGGAGAAGAAAACTTAATGGATACATTTTCTGTTTTAGCACCATCTGATCCCAACGAAACAGCAAAGGCATTGTTGCTTTTTAGAGAGGAAAACATCTTTTGGGAAAACAACGATATCCTTGTGGCAATAAAGCCACAAGGCATCCCCGCACAATCGGATGGTGCATCTGGCTTTGATATTGCATTAAGTGCATGGTGGGCACAAAACCGACCACCTCTGGAAACGGGTTACCCGGCACTTTGCCACCGACTGGACAGAAACACCGGTGGTTTGTTGTTGTTTGCCAAGACCGCTGACGCACTCCGTTGCACCGAGTTGGCCCTAAAGCATCACCAAATAAGGAAATTCTACCTCTGTCTGGTGGAAGGAAAGCCGTATCCGGCATCAACCACCGTAAATGCCTGGTTGGAAAAGGACAGCGAAAAAGGGCGTGTTTACATTCACGAAGCACCCAAAAACGGCGCTTTACCGATAGAAACGGTTTATCAAACCATTTCAACAGATGGGAAAAGCACATTGCTAAAAGTCGAGATTATGACCGGACGCACCCACCAAATACGGGCCCAAATGGCACGTCTTGGTCATCCCATTATCGGGGATTCCAAGTATGGTGCCAACAAAACAAACCGGGCTTACCGCACACAGAAGCAAGCGTTATGGGCCTATCAGATTGTTTTTCCGACAATCGAAACCGGTGTCCTTCAGACTGTATCTGAAAAAACGTTCGCAAATTTCTCCTTACCGTGGAAAGACCTGTTAACGCCACGCATGCAAACCATTCTTGATGACATGGAAAAAGCCTATCTGAACAGACAAGCCTCTGAGCGCATACGGAACGTAACATAATTCATTCATTCTTGATTGAAAGGTAGCGAAAAGTGGCATATAATAAATGTATAGGATTATTTCAAGGCTTGGCTTCCTGCTGTTGCCACTTTAAAAAGGTTTCACAGCAAACCATGTCCCGGAAATAACAGAAATTCGGGTACAAACAAAGGAGGTTCCCCATGAAACTCATTATGGCCATTGTAAGCGATGAAGACAGCAACATTCTTGCGGACAGTCTCAACAGCGATGGATTTGGTACAACGAAACTCTGCTCTAGCGGTGGGTTCCTCAAAAGTGGCAATACAACATTTATAATCGGAACGGACGACAACCGTGTGGACAGGGCTTTGGAAATTATCAAAGATACCTGCAAAAGCCGTCGGCGCATGATTTCTCCTGAAAAACTGCCAGGCAGCTTCGGGGCATTCAATATGGCCATGCCGGTAGAGATTAATGTTGGCGGTGCCATTGTGTTCATCGTGAATGTTGAACAGTTCTTGAAGGCATAAACTGCATGACAAACGGTGTTTTACCCGAAAAGGTGATGCAAAAAAACCGTCTGCTCGGTGTGTTCGAGGGCGGTACCGCACGGGTTATTTTCAATTTGACCAGCGGCTCTTTTATGGTTGGTTTCTTAAAACTTTTGGGTGCCAGCGATACAGTATGCGGTTATATTCTGGCTATACCCATTCTCGCTGCTACGATACAGTTTTTAGCGCCAATTGTTCTTGAACAATTGGCGTTTCGTAAGCGAATTATTATGATTGGCAGCGAACTGCACCGGCTGCTCCTCTTTTCTCTGATTATTATCCCATTTATCCCCTTTTCTTCGACTGCCAAGCTTATTACCGCCGCGGTCGTCTATTTGATATCCAATCTGGCTGTATCTTTTGTTTCACCTGCCGTTTCCAATATGTATGTCAGTTTTGTGGATACGAAAAATCGCGGGAAGTATTTTGGCACCAGAGAATCCTACATCCTGGTCTTTGCAACGGTGATGAACCTTGTCATGGGTAGAGTCCTCGACTTGTTTCGGGAAGCCGGAAATGAGCGTGGCGGCTTTGTTTCCGTCTATGTGGTTATCCTTGTGATGACCGCTGTGAATTTGTGGTCTTACCTTGGCATGAAAGAGGTCCCATTACAGCATCACCCTGAGAAAATGCGAATCAAAGAGGTCTTTACCCTCCCCTTTAAAAGCCCTTTATTCTTACGCTTCTTTGTTTTATCCGTACTTTGGAGCTTTGGATTCATGATTTCTTCTTCATTTTATGGGGTTTATCAAGTCAATGAGCTGGCTTTGAGCTACACAACAATCAATGTCTTTGGTATGGTTTCAAATGTGGTGTATTTTGGTGCCGCTTTTCTATGGGGACGCATCGCCGACAAAAAAGGCTGGGCTTTTACTACATCCCTTAGTTTTCTCTTCATTGGCATCACCAGCCTCATCTGGTTTTTCATTGTCAAAGGCCCTATGCTCTATCCCCTTATGGGTTTGGCCATGGTGACTGCGGGGCTCGCCTGGTCTGGCATCAACATCTCCATGTTTAACCTGCAGTACGACTTTATGCCGGAAGAAAAAAGGACCGTTTATATTGGTTTCAATGCAACCATCAGCGGTTTGCTTGGTTATGGCTCATCGATGATTGGGGCTGTGCTGGTTGGTAAACTGAGCCACATGCAAGGCGAGTTGTTTGGGGTCAGCTTTGGTATAAAACAGGTATTATTTCTCACTTCCGGCATCTTCGTTCTGGTTTGTGCCGCTTATGTGAAGCTTTTTATGAAGCAAAAACCATCCGCTGTATAAGAATAATCCCAAAAAGCACCGATTTATGCGTTTCAGGCATAAATCAGCACTTTTTAGAATCAGAATACTTTAGGGTGCCGCGCACGCTAGGCGAGCGCTCTTACTTCACCTTGAAATCACTCCTGCCTCTATAATGCACCTGCTGCGCACGCTAGGCGAGCGCTCTTACTTCACCTTGAAATCCACTCCTGCCTCTATAATGCACCTGCCGCGCACGCTAGGCGAGCGCTCTTACTTCACCTTGAAATCACTCCTGCCTCTATAATGCACCTGCCGCGCACGCTAGGCGAGCGCTCTCGGTGCAAAGAGGCAGGGCATTTCGAGGTGATGTGTGCAAAGAGGCAAGGGGTTTCATGCGCAGGTTAATACGCTCTGCCCCAAATAACGAGGGATTTGGCGGGTTTGCCGCAGCAGACGCAGGTTTCGGAAACACTGGTCTGGTCAAAGGGCAGGCACCTGGATGTGGCCGCAGTTTTTTCTTTAATGGCCAATTCACAGGCAACATCGCCACACCACATGGCACGGATAAAACCCTGTTTTGTATTCAACTGCGTTTCAAATTCTTCCATGTTCGTTGCGGTCGTCGTTCTGGATTCACGGAAAGACCGTGCTTTTTCCAACATACTATCGTGAATATCATCCAGTAAAGCTTTTACCGTTTCATCCAGGCCATTCATAGACACAAACAATTTTTCACGGTTGTCTCTTCTGACCAGCACCACCTGCTCTTTTTGAATGTCTTTGGGCCCGACTTCCAAACGAATCGGCACACCACGCATTTCATGTTCAGCAAATTTCCAGCCGGGTTGTTTGTCCGATGTGTCAATTTTCACACGGCAAACTTTTGACAGCATTTCCTTCAGCTCATTGGCTTTTTCCAAAACGCCTTCAACCTGAGGCTGTACAGGCACGATGACCACCTGCACTGGTGCAACACGGGGTGGCAGGACCAAACCGTTGTCGTCGCCATGGACCATAATAATACCACCGATAATACGGGTCGAAAGGCCCCACGAGGTTTGATGCACATATTTCAGTGTGTTGTCTTTGTCTGTAAACTGTATACCAAAAGCTTTGGCAAAGCCGTCTCCAAAATTGTGCGACGTGCCGGATTGCAAGGCTTTTCCATCGTGCATCATGGCTTCAATGGTATACGTTGCGTTCGCACCCGCAAATTTTTCCTTGTCGGTTTTACGTCCTTTCACAACAGGGATAGCCAGGAATTCTTCGCAGAAGTCTGCGTAGGTGTCCAGCATCCGCAACGTCTCTTCCTGCGCTTCTTCCGGCGTGGCGTGGGCCGTGTGTCCTTCCTGCCATAAAAACTCCACAGAGCGCAGGAATGGACGGGTCGTTTTTTCCCAGCGCACCACAGAACACCATTGGTTATAGAGCTTCGGCAAATCGCGCCAGGACTGGATGATATCCTTGTAATGGTCGCAGAACAGTGTTTCCGAAGTCGGCCGTACACAAAGGCGTTCTGCCAGCTTTTCGTTGCCGCCATGGGTTACCCAGGCCACTTCCGGTGCAAAGCCTTCCACATGGTCCTTTTCTTTTTGCAGCAGACTCTCCGGTATAAACATGGGCATAGAAACATTTTCATGCTCTGTTTCTTTGAAGCGACGGTCCAGCTCATGCTGAATGTTCTCCCAAATGGCGTAGCCATAGGGGCGAATAATCATGCAGCCGCGCACCGCCGCATAATCCACCAGCTCTGCTTTTTTCACAATGTCTGTGTACCATTGTGCGAAATCCACATCCATAGATGTAATGGCTTCCACCAGCTTTTTCCCACCATCTTTTGCCATTGATTCCTCCTTTTGCAACTTCTTTGTTGCAAACCTTTTCCTACCTTATATTTTTTTATACAAACAAAGCATTCACTGTGTCCATTTTACCAGTTCTTCAGCCGTTGCCAACACAAGATGCGACCCGCCTAAATGCTGCTGTATCCCTTTATGATAGTCTACGCCCTGCTCTTTGTAGTCGTAGCTTAACGCCACACGCACTCGCTCTGATTTTGGATTGGGGCGGTGGATTGCGCTCAACAAACTCTTGGTATAGGGGTGTATGGCATTGCTGAATATTTCTTCTGTCGTTCCTGTTTCTACCAGATGACCCATGTGCATAACACCAATACGGTTTGAAATATACTTAACCATAGACAGGTCATGCGCGATGAACAAATACGTGGTTCCTGTTTCAGCCTGCAGATCCTGCATGAGGCTCACCACCTGTGCCTGAATGGACACATCCAGCGCGCTGATACATTCGTCTGCAATCACAAGCTTGGGGTTCATGATCAGCGCACGTGCAATGCCCACACGCTGGCGCTGTCCGCCACTGAACTGGTGAGGATACCGGTCTGCATGCTCTGGAGAAAGGCCAACCTTTTTGAGCATCTGCGCCACTTTCTCCTTGCGTTCAGCCCGTGACTGGTATAAATGATGGATGTCCAAGCCCTGGGCAATAATCTCGCCCACCTTTTTGCGTGGATTGAGACAAGCCATAGGGTCCTGAAAAATCATTTGCATCTCGATGCGGAGCCGGCTGGTGGTTGATTTATCCATTTTCCCGGATATGTCCATGCCACTAAATTCAATCTTGCCGCCAGTTGGCTTGTAGAGACGGATGAGGCTTCGGCCGATTGTACTTTTGCCGCTGCCGGATTCGCCAACAAGTCCATATGTTTCACCCGGATAAATCACAAAATCAACACCGTCCACGGCCTTGACCGTGAAGTGTCCATTCATCACAAAGTGCTGTTTGAGTCCTTGGACTTTTAAAAGCGGTTCACGTCTGAGGTCTTGGACTTCTACGAGTGGTTCACTACTGAGTCCTTGGACTTCTACGAGTGGTTCACTACTGAGTCCTTGGACTTCTAAGAGTGGTTCACTACTGAGCCCTTGGACTTTTAAAAGCGGCTCACAATTATCCATGTCCAATTTCTCCTTCCCGCATGGCTTGTATACGGTTTTTCAGTATTTCCGGCATTTCCACCTTCGGCGCGCGCGGGTCCAGCAGCCAGGTTGCGGCGAAATGCGTTTTGCTGATGCGAAACATTGGCGGTTCAAGCCTTTTATCGATGTTTAGCGCAAAGGGATTGCGCGGGGCGAAGGCATCGCCTTGTATGTCATGCAAGAGATTCGGCGGGGATCCGGGGATGGCAAACAGCCGTTCGTTCGACATGTCCATATCCGGCATGGCGCTTAAAAGACCCCATGTATACGGATGGCGGGGGTCGAAGAAAATTTCATCCACCGTTCCTTTTTCAATAATCCGGCCCGCGTACATCACGTTGACGTAGTCGGCAATTTTAGCGACCACGCCAAGGTCATGGGTAATATAGATAACGCAGATATTGCGTTCCTTTTGAATGCGCTGAATCAGTTCCAGAATTTTGGCCTGAATGGTCACATCGAGTGCTGTGGTTGGTTCATCACAAATAAGCAGATCCGGGTCGCAGGCGAGTGCAATGGCAATAACCACACGCTGGCGCATGCCGCCCGAGAGTTGATGCGGGTAGTTTTTCATCCGTTTTTCCGCATCGTCGATACCGGCCTCTTCCAGAAGTTTGACGGCCTTTCCCCAAGCGGCTTTGCGGGTTGCGCGCTTGTGCCAGAGCATGCCTTCAATAATTTGCCTGCCAATCATCATCGTCGGGTCAAGGCTGGTCATAGGGTCTTGAAAAATCATGGCAATCCGCTTACCATTGATGTGGCGGCGGAGCTCTTTTTTCTTCATTTGCAGGATATCGACAGTCTTCTCCGTTTTGTCGTCACTGAGATAGGTATAGAAAATGGTGCCCGAATCTACCTGGCCATTTTTATCCATGATGCCCATTGCAGCCTTCATGGTGACGGATTTGCCGCTGCCGGATTCTCCGACAATGGCAACAGTTTCTCCGCGGTGCATATCCAAATCCACGCCCCGGATGGCGTGCACAGGTCCTACAGCCGTACGGAAAGTGATGGAAAGATTACGGATTTCCATTACCTTTTTTCGGGTCTGGTTTTCCATGGATAATCCCTCCTTCTCACATCTCCTTTAGTTTTGGGTCAAAGGCTTCGCGCAGTCCATCCGCCAGAATATTGAAGCAGAGCATCAAGAGGGCCAACACCAGAATTGGCGGGATAATCTGATAGGGGTGCGTGGTGAAGCTGTTGAATGCATCGTTGATCAACGATCCCAGACTGCACTGTGGCACCGGGATGCCAAGGCCGACGAAACTTAAAAATGCTTCCATGAAAATGGCTGTCGGGATACTGAACATGAGTTGCGTAAACACCTGACCAATGATGTTTGGGAGTACTTCGCGGAAAATGATCGTACGGTGATTTGCACCCAGGGTCCGGCTTGCCAGTACAAATTCCTGCTCCTTGAGTTTTAGCATTTCAGCTCGAGCAATGCGGCTCATACTAATCCAGTCTGTAATGACCAGCGCCAGCACAATGGTGACAAAGCCGGGTCTAAAAACAAGCAGCAGCAAAGTGACAATGACCAGACGGGGTATCCCATTATTAATCTCCGCAAAACGCTGCATAATGCTGTCGGTTAATCCGCCAAAATAGCCGCTAATCAGTCCGAAGCACAAGCCAAGCGTCATATTAATCAGTGCGCTGACGACAGCGATGCCGAGTGATATACGTGCTCCCTCCCATACCCGGGTCCAGATATCACGCCCTAAAGTGTCACTGCCGAACCAGTAATAGACGTCCGGCAGATTCTTATCCCGATAACCATTGATGTTTTTTACACCCATCGTGGTTTTCAGTGCTTCATCACCATTAAAAATACCCAATTTCTCCAGCAAGGGTATCCGCGGTGCAAAGTTCTTCTGGGACAGGTTCTGGTCTTTGTAGCTGTACTGGTTCATTACCGGTCCAAATGCTGCGAAAAAGACGATCAATATGATGAAAACGAGGGCAATGACGGCACCACGGTTGGTGATGAATCTCCTGCGCACATCACGCCAGTAACTGTCACTGGTGAAGCCTGAATCTACTACAGCATCCGGTTCACCGGCGATGCGTTCGAAATCGTCCGGGAAAAATTCAGTTTTTTCACTCATGCTACACCGCCTTTCTTTTTGGACGCAGGACACGTGCCCAGCGCGTGATAAACCCGGGTCTGCCAGGGGCGCCACCTTCCTTTGAAAGGCGGATTCGCGGATCGATAAGACCGTAAAGGATATCCACAACCAGCATGATGGCGATGTAAAGCGCACTATAGATGAAGCTGAGTGCGATAACAACATTGTAGTCGTTGGATTGGATGGCCGTGACCAACAGGCTGCCAATGCCAGGAATGGAGAAAATCTTCTCGACCACAAGGCTCCCTGTGATGAGGTCTACGATAAGCGGTGCAAGAACCGTAACAATAGGGATGAGTGCGTTTCTGAGCGCATGTCGCAGGATTAGTGGTGCACCGCTAATCCCTTTACTTTCAGCCAAAAGCATATATTCGCTGCCAAGCACCTCCAACATCTCATTGCGCGTAAACCGTGCTATGGAAGCCATTGTAAACATGGACAGGGCAATGCTCGGTAATATGATCGATGCAAATGGCTCTTTCATGTTATATAGCATGGGCAGCAAATTGAGTTTAAAACCAACAAAATAGCTTAACGCGAGCGCAAATACATAACTCGGAACCGAAACCCCCAATACGGAGATAACTGTAGAAAGACTGTCCCAAAAAGTACCCCGCTTCAGCGCTGCAACGATGCCAAGCAGCAAACCAGTAAGCGCCCCAAGACTGACCGCCATGCCGCCAACCTTGACGCTGGCTGGAATACGGGATTGTACCAACTGGCTGATGGGCGTATTTTTGCTGATGTTGTAGCTGACACCAAAATCTCCCTTGACCAGATTCAATACATATTTACAAAATTGAACAGGCAAAGGTTGATCAAGGCCATATTTGGTATTTAGAACCGCACGTTGGTCATCGTTGAGCTTTTCGTCATTAAAGGGCGAACCGGGCATCAACTGAAGCAGAAGAAACAGTAACAAGGTGATCGCCAAAAGGGTGAACACCGAGATGAGAATCCGCTTGAATATAAAGCTTTTCACGCCATTCCCTCTTTTCGTTGTGAAACTGCAAACGCGCAGCGGCTTCGTTATAACGCCAAAGCCGCTGCGCGATGAAAGATATGTTTTAGCAGGAACTTACTTACTTATTTCTTTGATGCGTTTTTGTAGACACGGTTGAGTGCCACAGGATGGAATTCAATGCCCGAAATAGTGGACTTGATCATGTTGGCATCCGCTTTGGTATAGAGCGGAGCAATGACTGCCTCGTCCATGGTGATTTTCTCAGCTTTGAACATGGCTTCCCAGCGAGCTTTGGCATCTGTGATGTATTTGCCGGTGGTGCAGTCTGCGATTAACTGATCGTATTCGGCATTGCTCCACAGACCATAGTTGTTGCTGTTGCCGGTGACCCACATGCCAAGATAGGTCATTGGATCGGCATAGTCTGGTCCCCAGCGTGTGAGACATACTTCGTAGTTGCCGTTTTGGATGTCTTCTACACGCTGTTTCTTCGGTTCCACCTTGAGGTTCAGGGTGACACCCGGTAGTGCGTTTTCAATCTGTTCCTTTAGCACAGCAGCCGTGTTTTGGGTTTCAGTTTGGTCTTCGAGCAATAACTCAAAAGTGAACGTGTCTTGACCCAACTCTGCTTTGGCTTTTTCATAAAATTGCAACGCTTTTGCAGGATCATCTGAGCAAACGTCAGCGAACGCGGTTTGGTCAGCACTGAAATCTGTGCCGTCCGGACCGGTGGCAAACTGCGGAGGAACGCTGGTGTAGGTAGCAACAGAACCGTCCTTGATAACATCCTTGACGATGACTGCACGATTCACAGCATTGGTGATGGCAAGACGCATGTTGGCATTGCCAAGAGCTGCTACATCTTTACCGTTCATGGTCAGGTACCACAGGTAACCTGCACCGACAACCTTAAGTTCCGGGTCTCCCGTCACTTGATCTACCTGATCGCCACTGAGTTTAACGATATCCAGGTTGCCGTTCTGATAGCTCAGGAACGCCTGTTGGCTGTCTTTTACGACCTGATAACTAAGTCCGTCCAGTTTTACGGCAGCAGCATTGAAGTAGTCGGGGTTCTTCACAAGGCTGAACGCCAAGGCAGCCGGCTCGTAGCTTTCAAGCTTAAATGCACCGTTGCTAAGGACGGTTTCCGGGCTGGTGCCGAAAGTGCCGGTAGCCAATTTATCATAAAAAGCGCGGTTAACCGGGTAGAAGGTCGGAAAGTACATGAGGCTGTCAAAGTAGGATACCGGCACAAGGAGCGAAACCTCGAGTGTTTTCTCATCCACAGCCTTCACACCCAAATCGGTGACAGGCTTTGTGCCTGCGATGATTTCAGCGGCGTTCTTGATTTGACCGATGTCGCTGAGCATGTAGGAATATTCGGATGCGTTAGCCGGGTCAGCGGCGCGCTGCCAGCCAAACACAAAGTCGTCGGCAGTCACAGGGGTACCGTTG
Source organism: Acetivibrionales bacterium (assembly GCA_038249175.1). Taxonomy (GTDB): domain Bacteria; phylum Bacillota; class Clostridia; order DSM-8532; family DSM-8532; genus JAEWSN01. Next base: position 36,524 of record JBBRWP010000001.1, on the reverse strand, counting down.
CTCCACTTTGCATCCTTCTGCAGTTTGAAAGTGTAGGTAAGACCGTCGGCACTCACGTCAACGCTCTCGGCGATGGCGGGAACAGATTTACCGGTTGCATCCATTTGCATGAGGCCATCTGTATAGTTCGCGATGACCTCGAAGCTGGTGCCATCGGTGGCAAGCTGGGGATCAAGGCTGGAGACTTCGACTTCAATCATGACGTTAAGGACGCCTCCGGCAGTTGCATCGCCGCCCCCGGCAGCAGGGGTAGCCGTGGCTTCAGCTGATGCTGTGGGCGTGGGTGTTGTGTCAGTAGCGTTGCCACATGCAACAAAACTGATGGCCATCGCGAACACAAGTAGAAACGCGAGCAGGGTTCTTGTTTTTCTCATTATAGGTTCTCCTCTCAATTTTGGAAGGGTTCTCATGACACAAAAAGAGCTTGTCCATTGTTTTTGAGACAAGCACCATTGCTTCTGTTAAAAAACTATATGACATATTGCGTAGGCTGTCAAGTAATTCACTAAGTTTGAAAATGATTGACAGTAATTCACTAAGTTTAAAAAATGATTTCAGGCGCCTTTGAACCATTAGGAGAAAAGCAGTCGGGAAACAACGTCATAAACAATTGGCAGAAAAATTGCCGGCAGCAGATTTCCTACCTTTATCTTTTTAATTCCTAAGATGTCAATGCCGATACCCATGATCAGCACACCACCAATGATGGACATTTGCGAGATAACATCCGGCGTCATCCAGGGTTCAACAAATTTGGCAAGTAACGTTACACTCCCCTGAAAAAGAAGCACCGGAATAAATGAAAAAGCAACACCAATACCAAGTGTTGCAGCAAAAACAATAGCCGAAACACCATCCAATACAGCCTTTGCAAAGAGAATTTGTGTATTGCCGCCTAAACCGTCTTCCAGTGAACCAACAATAGCCATAGCGCCGACACAGTATATCAGACTGGCGGTTACAAAGCCTTCTGCAAAGGTACTTTCTCCTTTTGAGAATTTATACTGAAACCACTCCCCCAGCTGGTTAATTTTTTTCTCTATATTGAGCACTTCACCAATCACGCCGCCAATAACAAGACAAAGAATCATGCCCGTTAAATATGTCCTGTCAAGATGCTGCGCATTCACTTGAAATATACCCTGGAGACTTCCTGATAGCCCTACAACAAGAACTGCCAAACCAATGCCTTGCATAATCGTTGTTTTAAAGCGCTCAGGAATTCCCTTTTTTGCCAACCAACCAACAGTTGCCCCTGCAATAATTGCGCCGACATTGACCAATGTCCCCAAACCAATCATAAACCCTCTTCTCTTATGCACATCACTATGATAAAGATGCCTCGATGTATTGCCAGTAAGGTCTAGGATTCATCCGATCTCTCCAAATCGGCTAGCCAAAGTGCCGCTGATGCATCACTGGGCATACGCCAATCCGCCCTTGGTGAAAGGCTGATGGTGCCAACTTTGGGCCCATCAGGCAAGCAGGAACGTTTGAATTGTTGTGAAAAAAACCGCCGGATAAACACTTGCAGCCATTTCTTGATCTCATGCTTTTCATACGTTCCTGCAAAAGCATCACAAGCCAAACGCAGGATTTTACGGGGTTCTGCACCATACCGCACAAAGTGAAACAGGAAAAAATCGTGTAACAGATAAGGGCCGATAACATCTTCTGTTTTCTGTTCAATTTCACCATTTTCACCTGGCGGGAGGAGTTCAGGGCTGATTGGCGTTGCTAAAATATCAAGCAAAATATGCTTTGAGTTCTCACCGGCTTCATGATCTGCGTACCATCCCACAAGATATTGGACAAGTGTTTTGGGCACGCCGGTATTTACGGCATACATGGACATGTGGTCACCGTTATAGGTACACCATCCCAGTGCCAGTTCAGAAAGATCGCCAGTTCCAACCAACAACCCTGCGTTAAGGTTGGACAGATCCATTAGTATTTGTGTGCGTTCCCTTGCCTGTACATTCTCATAAGTGACATTATGAATTTTCGGATCGTGTCCGATATCTCGAAAATGCAGCAAGGAAGCCTCAACAATGGGTATTTCCTTTTTCTCTGCATTCAGACTTTCAATCAGCGCCAGCGCATTTTGGTAGGTTCTGTCCGTCGTTCCAAACCCGGGCATTGTTACAGCCAGGACATTTTCTCGCGGCAAATGCAGGCGATCCATCGTGCGTGCGGCCACGATTAAGGCCAACGTGGAGTCCAAACCGCCGGAAACACCAACCACAAGTCTTTTCAGTCCTGTATGAATCAGGCGTTTGGCTAAACCGGCCGTCTGAATTGCGAGGATTTCCTGACAGCGTGCTTCTCGCACAGCTGGATTCTGGGGGACAAAAGGCTGAGAATCGTTTTTTCTGAACAATGAATCTTCTTTCGTACAAGCCAATTCTAAAAACACACTGCGCCAGACAGGCGTCGTAGCATCCATTTTCAGCGTTTGATGAAAGGAACCCATATTCTGTCTGTCATGGGCCATCCTGTCCACATCAACGTCTGCAATGAGCAGGGTACCAGCTGTTTCAAAACGGGATGATTCAGCAAGCAAATGCCCGCCTTCCGCTATAAGCATATGACCACCAAAAACTGTATCCGTTGTTGACTCACCGGGATTGGCTGACGCGTAGGCATATATTCCGAGGCATCGTGCTGATTGATTTAGAACAAGGCTGCGACGATAGTCCGCCTTACCCACCAACTCATTAGACGCGGATAAATTCATCAGTATTGTTGCTCCTGCGCGTGCCTGCAGACTACTTGGCGGAACAGGCATCCACAAATCTTCGCAGATTTCAATACCAATAACGGCATTGGGTTCATCTTCAAGAGGAAACAGGATATCGGCACCAATAGGCACTTCAAAGCCGGCATACACTATCATTCCACGGTTGCAAGACATCGCCGGAGAGAACCAACGTGGTTCGTAATACTCGTTATTCCCGGGAATGTGTGTTTTGGGTACTATACCACAAATCTTTCCGTCCTGCGCTACAATAGCACAGTTGTATATTCGCCCGTCCATAGCGATTGGTGCACCAAAAACCAGTATGCCTTCCCAATCCTGAAATGCAGCAACGAAACTTGCAACACCCTCTTCAGCAGTTTCCAGCAAAATGGATTGTCGAAATAAATCTGCGCAGGAGTAAGCCGTCACACAAAGCTCCGGGAACAAAACAATCTGAACCCCTGCTTCTCTGGCTTGTGTGGCTAATGTACACATATTTTCAATGTTATATTGCACATCTGCGACACGAAGCGCTGGTGATGCTGTTGCAATACGAATGAAATCCATAGTATTTCCTCCCGGTATACAACAAAAATAAAGTAACTGTATTTCTTTCAATAACCTTCAGCATACAGCACACATATCACTGTGTCTACAACAAGTCAAAGCAAAGTGTACCTTTTCACAAGATGATTATTTATCCTTATCATAACACATCCTTACTCATGTACAAAAAAAAGACGCAACTTATGTTACGCTTTCTTTTGCAGCTGGTGCAGGGAATGGTCATTCCCACGAGAGTTGTTCGGATAGGTGCTGCTGGCTCAACAGCATTAATGTGTCCATTAGCGATACAGATTATCCCATAACAACTTCAACCCAATGATTTCCACCATCATTGATCAAGGATATTTTATGATCCTCTTGAACAATTCCATCAAGCGTTGTTCTTTCTACCCCATGACTCATGTTGTTTGGATTCAGAACTTTAATTTCATATGTCGTATCGATATACCGGTATTTCATATAAAAATCCGCCCATTTTTTGGGGATACATGGTTCAATCATCAACGTGCTGCCCTCTTTGTTAAAACCGAGTATACTTTCAACCCCCACTTTATACATCCAGCTGGATGAGCCCGTATACCAGGTCCACCCCCCTCTTCCTACATGCGGATAAGCACTGTAAACGTCTGCTGCCAATACATAAGGTTCCACTTTATAGACTGAAACTTCATGGTCGGTTCGCGTGTGATTGATTGGGTTGATCAGGCCGAATAATTCAAGGGCTTTGTCGCCATTGCCGAGTTTTGCAAAGGCTGCGATGACCCATGTTGCAGCATGTGTATACTGACCGCCATTTTCTCGGACCCCAGGTACATAGCCCTTGATATAGCCCGGCTCCAGATTGCCATCATTAAACGGGGGTGTCAGCAGTTTGATTAAACCTTCTTCTTTCATGACAAGGTATTCTTCAAGTGAATGCATGGCTCTTTCTGCTCTTTCTTTATTTGCAGCACCCGAAAGAACAGCCCAGGTTTGAGCAAGAGAATCAATTTTACATTCACTGTTTTGAATCGATCCCAAAGAATCGCCATTATCAAAAAATGCACGTTTATACCACTCACCATCCCAGGCAACTGTTTCAACAGCAGCGATAAGATTTTCACAAATTTCCTGGTAATGGTGTGCACGTTCTGCATCACCCTTTTTTATACAAATAGGTATAAATTTTTGAAGTGTCACATATAGAAACCATGCCAGCCAAACGCTCTCCCCTTTTTGTTTATTGCCAACCGTGTTCATCCCGTCGTTCCAATCTCCTGTACCCATGAGGGGCAATCCATTTATCCCAAAATTGAGGCCATGCTCTAAAGACAGTATACAATGTGTGTAGAGGGTTTCCATTTCCTCGGAGACTCTCGGCGAACAGTATTTTTCATCTTCATAATCCTTCAAAAGTTCATCGACGACAAAAGGCACTTCACAATCCAGAATAGCCGCGTCCCCTGAAATCTTGATATATTCAGCCGTGACAAAGGGCAGCCATAAATAATCATCTGAGATACGGGTTCTCATGCCTTTATTGCTTGGTTCATGCCACCAGTGCAGTACATCTCCTTCTTTAAATTGGTGCTGTGCATGTTTTAGTATCTGTTCTCTTGTTATTTGAGGCCAAACATGTGCCACAGAAAGACAATCCTGAAGCTGGTCACGAAAACCATAGGCCCCTCCCGATTGATAAAATGCGGATCGACTCCATAAACGACATGAAATGGTCTGATAAAGAAGCCATCCGTTCATCATCAAATTCATCGACGATTCCGGGGTACTTACCTGAATAATTTGCAGTTTCTCTTTCCAAAATGTAATCACATTATTCAATGCTTCCAGTGCAACATCATATGAAAGATATTTCCTGGATTCTTCTACAACGGCCTCTTCATTCTGACCCATGCCAAGAACAAAAACAATCTTGCACGTTTCACCAGGTGCAATGGATACTTGTGTCTGCATAGCCATACAAGTGTTGTAACCCGCACCCACTGTTCCTGAAAGTCCCGTAAGTTTTAATGGTTCCATAGCATTTGAATGTCCCTGACCATAAAACGCATGACGGTCACCCGTAACGGTTCTGTTGTTTGTGGATACATCCATGTACATCATTTCACCAATATATTCCTGGTTATAGGGATTTTCAACGATTAAGGGACCTGCTTCCAGTATCGAACTCTTTAGATGCATGCCAGTCACACCTGGTTCAACACCCAAAACCGGCGTCGCATAATAGGTTATCCACAAATTTCTAGGCACATTCCCTTCATTTTTCAGATCAATGATGTTAATTTTAATGCGACCTTTCAGTGGTACAAATTGTACCAGTTTTTGATGGATGCCATGGCTTGCATGCTGAAATGTTGTATATCCAAAGCCATGTTCTATTTTATACGGTTCTTTTTCCCGAATCGGCTGTGGTGTTATAGACCAGACATCCAGCGATTCATCACGAATGTAGAACGTTTCACCCGGCGAATCGCTGACGGCATCGTTGCTCCATGGCGTCAGCTTGTTTTCGCGGCTGTTACCGCTCCAGGTATAGCCACCCCCGGACTCAGTTACCATAAATCCAAACTCGGGATTCGAGATGATATTTGACCATGGCGCCGGTGTCGTTTGTTCATTTTCAAGTTGTATGATGTAGCACTCACCATTTTCACTAAAACCACCCACGTCATTAAAATAATGAAGGTATTGACGCACTTGAATGAGTGGTTCAAGCGCATTATTCTGAATATCCAGTGCAAGCATCGTCGCTTTTTCCATGATTGGCATCTGCTCAGAAAGCAGTTCAACATTTAGCTGTTGCTCCATTGTTCTGCCATCTCCCAGGAAAATCAAGCGTGCACTTACTGTCATCAGATCCACATCGCCATCTGCCATATTGTTGGCATTAAGGATGAAAATGTCTCCCGGATTGTTTTGGGCACCACTGACCTGACTGTCGTAGACGATTTCTTTCACCAGGGACGATAATGGATTTGTGTAACTGTTTTCTTCTTTTATCAGAATAACCAGATTGACTTTCAGATCCTTTATCCGCCAGAATTCTTGCGCTTTGAGTAATTCAAACAAAATCTCAACTTCATCTGTTTTATCCAGAATGACCAGGACTATGGGAAAATCTCCCGAAACACCATATGCCCATAAAGAGGTTTGGCCTTTATGGTTTTGGGAAATCATTTGATGATTCATCCTTCTTACAGGACTGATATAGAGGATGTCTTTGATCATATTTTGGTATATTTCCATATCGGCTGCTTTGATATTCAGATATTTCGCTTCAACTTCACTCATTGCCATTGCCATCCAAAACGAAGCATCGCACGTTTCCAGGTTTTTGTATTTAATAATTAATTCCATAATTTCTTCTTTACTATTGGCCATCATGGTCACAAAGGAAACTCTAACTGACTTCCCGCCATCTATCTTCAATTTAATCCGCATGCTTAAAACGGGATCCAATACTGTTCCAACCGTATTGGATAATGGCTTATCCCGTTCTATCATGATCGGATTTTCCACAGTGCGGCCACGCCCGATGAATTGGGCACGATCTGTTTCAACCTGCAATTCTCCAAACGTTTCACCTTCGTTCACAGCCATATGTGCAACCCATACGGGGTTATCCTCCGTACTCCTAGGACGTCTATGGGCTAAAAGTACATTCAAATCCTTATTGTACTCCGTTTCAACAAATAAGTTACTGAATGCTGAATGCGCCACATCACTATTTTGAGGTGCCAGAACCACTTCAAAATAACTTGTTATTTCCAGCAACGATGTTTCCAGCCCGGTATTTTTCAGTTTTATTCTTCGTACTTCAGCTGCATCCGATGACGTTACGATGACTTCCGTTGTCGTCTCAATATTTTCATCAGTCCTTTTATAAACAGCCTTGTCCGCTTGATAAACAACTTCATAAGTATCCGGCTGTGTTTTCACTGGAGAATACGTCGATGACCATGTCTGGTTCGTGCTTTTGTTTTTCACATAGAAGAACATACCATAATTATCCACCACAGGATCTTCACGCCATCTTGTGACTGCGAGTGTTTTACTTTTGCTGTACCCGGTACCTTTATCCGTGAGCATCACGAAATAACTGCCATTCGACAAAATATGAGCCATTGGCAGGGGGGAATTCATTTTGGTAAAACTTCTGGATACGGCCTTTTCTTTATATACTGTGCCTTTGAATGGCATAATTTTTTCTATATTCTCTTTACTTAAAACGGCATTTGTCGGAACTCTTTCCTGAAGCAACAGCTTTGCAGCGTTAACATATGGATCGTCTGAAAATCGTTTCTGCATAATATTATTATTCAAGTAGTTGGTCAGCGCCAGCAAACTCATTCCCTGATGATGGGCCATATAACTTTTTATTATGACTGGTTTATTGCCAAAGCCCAGTCTTTCAGGTGTATAATCCACCGCTTCGTAGTATCCGTAAGGTCCTTCTGCATTGATCGCCTTTAAAGCTTCCATATTTTTGTATGCCTCGAGAGGCGCAACCATGAATGCCAGGAACGTGGCATAGGGTGCTGTAACAGCATCTTCAATCAGACCTCTTTTTAGTCCAATCCAAGGTATACCAATCGCCTTATATTGATAATCCAGATGAATATCCAATGAATTGAATGCAGATTCTGACATCCCCCAGGGCATATTTCTCTCTTTCCCATACTTTTTCTGGCATTTTATGACGAATGAATACGTTTCATCCAACAGCGTGTTGTGATAACTTTTCATGATCAGCAACGGCATCAGGTATTCAAACATTGTCCCGCTCCACGAAATCAATCCTTTATAATGATCAACGACCGTGAGTGATCTGCCTAGCATAAACCAATGCTTCACAGGCACTTCTCCTCTTGCTATCGCTATATAACTTGTCTGCCTCGCTTCGGATGCCAACAGGTCATAATAAGAGTTCGACATGCGATTGTCTTCTATACTGAACCCAATAGAAAAAAGTTGTCTCTTGTTGTCAAAAAGCACCTGGAAATTCGTTGCCATGGACATCTGATTTACTTTGTCGATGATTGTCTCCAATTTATCCATAAAGCCTTGCACGAACTCCTGTGCTGACTTCACTGTTTCTTCCAAATTGTCCAACCATACAGTTGCACTTATCTCTGATTCTGCATCCTTAATGTCTGAATCATTGTGAATCTGCCGAATTTTTTCTATTTGGGTCAGAATTTGTGCGTTTTTTTCAGGCAAATCAATGATTTTTCCATTTTCCAGGAGCAAATCAAGAAGTTCCTGTGTGCATAGCCTCAAACTTTCATCCATTAAAACCCCGGGCATTTGATTCATTTGTTCCAACCAAGGCGCAAAATTCAGTACATCACTTTTTAAAGATTGCACAAGCCGAAGGGTCTTACCATGCCATTGTTTATCCTTCAAACTCAAAAGCACCGGATTATTCAGTACTTGATTCAGTTCGGCTAACCAGGCATCGAGGCTAATTTTCCCCTCAAAAGCTGCCTTATTCATCCCAATATCCGTGATTGACATGACAGATGCATCACTGGCCGCATTGGCAAGCGTATCTTCAATGCCTCTTACATATGCCGGATCGACCACTGTTTGCTGGAAGAATCCTCTTAATCCTTGTTCTAATGTTGTCAGATAACCAACAAAGTTGCCACTATCCACGGTGGATATGTATCGTGGTCTCAGTGTTTCGCAAGACCGAGTATCATACCAGTTATACAAATGACCGTGCCACTTCTCCATATTTTCAATTGTTGATATGGTTTTCCCCAACAAATCAATCATTTTAACGGTACCAATATAACCCATATCCCGTGCGGTTAATGTTGCCAGAAGCCCCAATCCGATATTTGTCGGAGAGGTTCTATACGCGATACCACGATTGGGTTCTTCTTGAAAATTATCGGGTGCCAGCCAGCTGTTTTTTTCATTGGCAAACTCTTCAAAATAACGCCATGTCCTTCGCATAATTTTTCTAAGTTCCAGGTATGCCTCTGGTTTCAGCTGCTCATCCTTTTCTTCTCTGTTTTTACTGATAAAATATGCGATGACAGGCGAAGTAAGCCATATGCCTGCCAAAAGTATAGCCAGGACCATATCCTCCAGTTTTGATAGATAAGATAAAAGCACCATGATCAATCCTAGACTGAGACTGGGTCCCATTGATTGGATATAACTTATTAGTGTATTGCTTAGAAGTCTTTCCGAATCATCCGATGTGACCCATTCAAGCATTTTTTTCTTGGAAAAAAGAACACGATATAATGTCGTGCATATAGCACCGACAGCCATAACAGATTGATATGGCAAAAATACAATGGACATGATGAGTTGGAACAGGGAGGATTTGATCCCAAAAAAACCGCGAACATAACGCTTTACCCAATTGAGCGCAGGTGGATTTATAAAAACTTCACTGAAGATATGGATGAAGAGTGGCAGCGCCATCGCTGCTAAGCCGTATCCAATCCAAACCAATGGATTTCCAGGCAATATACTCAATCCAGCAATAAGTAAAACCATAATTGAGGGAGCAGTTAAACTTCTTCTTAAATTATCTATAATTTTCCATTTCGAGAGCATTGAAATTGCATTATGAATGGTTTGCTGATTTTTATTGGCAATCGTTTTCCCAAGCCATGGAAGTAGTTGCCAGTCTCCACGCACCCACCTGTAAAGCCGTGCCATATAGGCATTGTATTTCGTAGGATAGGCATCCACCAATTCCAAATCAGAAACCAGTGCCGCTCTGACATATGATCCTTCAAGCAAATCATGGCTTAAAACAGCATTTTCCGGGATAACGTTCTTCAAAACCTCGTTGAACACTTGTAGATCATAAATACCTTTCCCAGTGAAAACACCTTCCCCGAATAAGTCCTGATAAACGTTGGAAATAGCGCTGGCGTAAGGATCCATACCTTCTTGACCTGTTAATATTCTTGAAAACAAGGAACGATTTGAGCTTTCAACATCAAATGAAATGCGTGGCTGCATTAGTCCATATCCATCGACGACGATTCCTTTATCTGGATCAATGAGGGGTGTATTCAGTGGATGGGCCATCGCGCCAATCATCCGTTTTGCCATCCCCAAAGGTAATATCGTATCTGCGTCTAAAGTGATGATATATTTTATTTTTGAAATAGGAATCGCATTGTTTAAATAGTCCGAAAAACTCGTTTCAGAGGAGCCCAAAAGCAAGTCATTAAACTCCATGAGCGCACCTCTTTTACGCTCCCAGCCTGCCCAGTAATGATCGTTTTTGTTATAGACACTCTGTCGGTGATAAAAATAGAACACAGGGGCTCTATCCCTTGCATAGCGTAGATTTAAAGCTTCAACACCACGTTCCGCTACAAGTAAAATTTCAAGATCTTCTTCAGAATTGGCGGATTTTGAATCTTTAAACGCACCCAATAGTGCAAAATAGAGGTTTTGTTCCTGATTGGAAAGATAGTGGTTTTCCAATCGCTTCAGAAGTTCAACAACGCGTGCTTCATTGTTCAATAACGTTGGAACGACCACCATTGTGCTGTATTCTACGGGAATGCCTTCTTTAAACTCAATTTTTGGAAATATTGCGGGTTTCTTCAGTAATGTCACCAACCAATTCACCAAAGAAATTGCCATCTCCGATGCCGGTATAAAAACAACAACAAGTAGCGCCAATATCCACCATACCGATTTACCCTCTAGTTGAGTATACCCATAATAACCTGCGGTTTGTATCAGAATGGCCATGATCAAAACAATGGATCCCGCATAGAGATACCCATAATGGTTTCTGATATTTTTGGAAAGGCGCGTGGTGAAGTTCATCTTTCCTGCTTGTGTACTTTCCAGTTGCTTTAAACCTTCACCCAGCAAATAATAGCCAACATGCGTTTTTCGATGAACCATATTGGGCGGTTCATTTTCTGGATTTCCGAATGCTGCGGCTGTTTCTGCCAACGCAACAGCGCTCCTGGCAATGCGAATTTCTGCAATTCCATATTCCCTGGCAAGTGTCTCAATTTTTCTTAAATAATAGCCACGTGATGTTTCATCCATCAACAAGTAGACGCCGGCCGGATCACTTTGCAGTATTTTTTCAGTATAGCTGGCACATTCAAAAAAATAACTCCAGTTCAGGTTGGATACATATTTCAAGCTCATAATGCAATTCCCAAAAGATACCGTACTGACAGCTTGTGCATTATGTTCTCTTTGCGCAATTTGTTCGATGGTCAACCCATACTTGTCCAGCACATCGTCGATCTTCCTTGAAATATTTGAGTAACTTCGGCCTGCCCTTCTTAGCCGGTAGATCAAATGCTCAACAAAGGAAAGATTGGCTTCACCCTCCTTTTCAAGCACAGTGTTAAACTGAGACATTGTTTTATCCATATCCGACACGTCATCAGACCAATATTTGTCTACAATCGCATCTGCCTTATTCCATTCAATCTGGGTGTCTTTAATCTTTTCGCAGGTTAAGCGAACATGCTCGATCAAAGCGATACGCATCATAATGGGCAGGACACGAATCTCCCTGTCAAAAAGGATGCTGTGTGATTGGTACGCTTCCAGATATCTTAACAAGGTGCCTTCTTCAACCTGACCGTCAACGAAAGAAATAAACTCTATGGCTATAGCAAATACACGGGTATAGCCCTGAAAAGGTCCTTTTTTAAGAACGGGCAACTGATAATGGTTTTTTTTTGTTAATGCACCGCGAACACCTTTTACCTGTTCTTCTATAATATAAAAATTATCGAGCAGCCATTCTGCTGCCGGCGGTATGGATCGCTTATGATTGATATCTTCATTCAAACTTTTGTAAAGCGATAAAATCTGGTCGTAATTTTCATTCATTCGCGTGATTGGCCAATTCAGTACATTATGTTTTGCGGTAATCGTATGATCCTGAGCCATTCTCCTGGCACGCTTTTCAAGTTCCTCTACTGTCAAAGAAGCATACCGTATGTTCAAGTCCCTATTTTTTCTGACGCGCATAAGGAACACGACAACCGATAACATCAACAACGCTAAAATTGCCGTAGGAATCCAAATTGAATACTGCAATCGCATACCTTCTTTCTATTGGATCTTCATTTATTGTTGTGTCTCAGTTCGTTTCTGGTATAAAAACCCCGGTTTCAATACTTTCCGGGAGAACCCGGGGTTCTTACACAGCCATGGTCTATAATCCCAAAAAATAGCCGCTCTTATATAAGAGCGGCTAGAAAATTTTTACAATATCGTATAGTATTCATCACCGCTAATACCTCTCTTCAAGGCTACGCTTATTCAACAGCTTTGTCAAATTTGCCCGTTTTTTATTTTTGTAAGCAGTGATAAAAATCTGAAAATGCGCAGCATTTTCAGCAGGCTTTGTGCGAACACAACGAAGACGCATGGGTATAAATCTGACAAAAAAGAGACCCAGCATAAATGTGACCGGTTCTATGAAACCAATCATTTCATATACAAAAAAGACGCAACTTCCGTTGCATCTTTTCTATGGAGCGGGTGATGGGAATCGGACCCACGCGACCAGCTTGGAAGGCTGGAGTTCTACCATTGAACTACACCCGCATCTCTGCGGTTTTCCACTGCACGACCCATTATACAAATGTCCTGCGCATCTGTCAATAAGCAGACCCGTCTATTCGTAAAGCGCCATTGCCTAAAAACCCGCGCATCTCTTCATACAAAGTAAAGCGCAGATGGTACTCGACCATAATCTCCTCTACACGTTTCCGCTTATCCTCATTGCCTTCTGTCTTCTGATTGGCCCGTATCATTAGATTTTTTGGTGTTTCCAATGGCGAAACCCATTCAACGCAGGAAACTTCATAGCCGGCGGCCTCCAACATCAGCATCCGCAAGCTGTCCGTCAGTGTGTCCGCAAACCGTGCCTTCAAAGGGCCAAAGCGCAGAAGATCTTCCAGCAAACCTTCATTTTTCATTTGACCGACAAATTCATGGTGACAACAAGGAACGGACACGATGGCTCTGGCACCGTTTCGCATACCAAAAGCCAGGGCGTAGTCGGTTGCCACATCACAGGCGTGCAGACTAATGACCAGATCCGGTTGCCGCTTCACAGGCCCTTCTCCATCAATGAAGAGTTCCCGTATATTGCCGCAGTAAAAGTCCATATTGCGATATTGTAATTTCCGTGCTGTTTCCCGCGAGGAGGCAATCACTCCTTCTGCAATATCGATCCCCAGAATGTGCGCTTTCATTTTCATGATCTCACGAATGTAATAATTCAAAACAAAAGAAAGATAAGATTTTCCACACCCGCAATCCACGATGAACAAGTCGCTTTTTTCTTTTGCCAGTGTTTCTATCATCGGAGACAATAATTCTACAAAATGGTCAATTTGGTTGTACTTCCGAATTCTGTCGTTTCTGACCTTTCCGTTTTCAGCCATAATGCCAATCTCTTTGAGCAGGACATCTGCTTCGCCCGGCTTCACCAGATAGTTACGATGCATCATCAGGGTGCTCGTGCCACTGTCATGAATAGCATTTGCCTGCTGTGCATAAATAGTATTTTTTTTCTTTGGGCTATCCCCCGTTGAGCCCCCAGTGGTTTGTAACACAGAAAGGACTTCCTGTTCAAGCGATTTTATCCGAGTCATTTGCGGGCTGGATTCAAGTACCTGTGTTTCGCCACGATAGATGATTTTCATGATGATGGCGTCCTGCCGCTTGGCTTCTGCCAATACTGTTTCCTGAAAAACATCCAAGGGTATTGTCTTTTTTTCGGCGCCGATTGCGCCCAGTAAAAGACCACCTTCGGGTATAAACGAAAAGGGGGTCTGAACGGTACCCGAAACAAAGTGCCCTTTTATCTCTATCAGATAATCAAAGTTTTCTTCTAGTCTTGCAACAATACCCGTCAGTAAAAGCGTCAGTTTACCTGTTGTTTGCTTCTCCATTGAAACCTCCTTCTTTTATGTGTGACATGGGTACGGTTCTCTTGTTGTGTGACACTTTGACGGTGCTCTTGTCACGCCAGTGTCACAAGTGCCATGCTTTTTTATCCCTGTGACACAGGGACTGTGCCAATAAAAACGTCCCTATGACATACACCCCCACCTATGACACACTCCAATAGACACGTCCCCATGACACACTACACTCCAATAGACACGTCCCCATGACACCGTCCCCATGACACACGCACGTCCCCATGACACAAACTATACTTATTCATCCCGATACAACAGCCGCACTTCTTTTTCCGATAATTCACGCACAGCACCAGGTGCCATGCCCTCATCCAGATGAATAGGACCCATTCGCAAGCGCTTCAACGCAACGACATGACTGCCGACAGCCTGCAACATGCGTTTCACCTGATGGAATTTACCTTCCACAAGGGTCACACAGGCGGTCGGCACCCCGCAAATCACCCTTTCTAAAACCGCCGGTCGACAGACTGTGCCATCGGCCAGGACAAGGCCTTCCTGAAAGCGCTTTTCCGCATCCAAATCCGGCATTTTGTCCAATACGGCTTCATATAATTTATCCACATGTTTTTTGGGTGTCAAAAGAGTATGCGCCAAAACACCGTCATTGGTCAGGAGCAGCAAGCCTTCTGTATCTCTGTCCAAACGACCGACCGGCACAAGGTTCATTCTTTGCATTCGTTCAGGTAAAATATCCATGACCGTTGGTAATTTCTTATCTTCGGTAGCGGTAATGACACCCCGTGGTTTATTCAACAAAAAGACAAAAGTCTGTTTCCAATACAGCCTTTGTCCATCCACCATAATGACTTGACCGATTGGATCAACGTGACAGGCAGCATTTTTTTCGGGCACGCCATCCACCCATACCCGACTTTTCTGAATCATTTTTTTAATGTCCCGCCGTGACGCAATGCCGCAATCTGCAAGGCATTTGTCCAATCGCAACATTATTTTTTCATTTCCTGTTGGCAAAATACTCATTGCATGCGCCACCCTTTCGGGTAGCCGTTTTTGATGTTTCCATCTTCCTGCTTACCCCACCCCAGAGGGAAGCCATCCACCAGAATGGCCGTCCAACCTTTTTCACCTTCAACCATCAAGGTTTCTCCGTACAGGTAGCGCCGTACCAGATCGGCATTTTCTGCCATGGTGAACATCACCACATGCATCAGTCCATCTGCCTGCAGTGCATGCAAGAGAGCAGCAGAAGGTTCATAGCGGCCGTTTTTAATCTCTCCCAGGCATAACCCCGGCATTTCCAATGTTACCGGGGTATTCAATCTTGCAAGATGACCCGAAAGGGCTGACGGGATTCGGTATAGCAAGGCACCTTGCAGGTAGAATGCCGCTTTGTCAGAAAGTCTTTCATGGGATCCAATCATGCAGACGTCGGATGAAAACTGTTGTACACAAAAATGCCGAAAACCCTCAATCACTGCGGTCTGTTCAGCAGGACTGAGGCTTTTTGCCCTTTGGCCTGCAAGGTGCAGGGTATCTTCTTCCAAGGAATGCACCTCTGCATTTGTAAATGTTTCTGGTGATAAATCACCTCGTTCTTCACCCGTTTTTTGTAATAAGACAGCGAAGTGGCCCTCTCCCTCTGCCAAGTGCGGCCATATTCGCACCGCACCGTTCAACGCATCCACCCCTGCCCAGTCTCCACGACCCGGACTGAGGTCATTCATCAATGGCACAGGCTCAACCTGCATATCTGAAAAATGAGATAAGGCCCAGGCAATATTTCGCTCATTCTCTTCCGGATTGAAGGTACAGGTGGAATAAACAAGGTGGCCACCCGGTTTGAGCATGGTCCAGGCTTTGCTCATGATGTCCCGTTGCAATGCCTGCAGTTCCCGGGCATCATGCCTTTTCCAACTGCGAACTGCCATGTCATCTTTGCGAAACATCCCTTCACCGGAACAGGGAACATCCAACAGTATTTTGTCAAAAAACGATGGGTATACTGCTGTAAGTACTTCCGGAGAGGCATTGCTGACAATGGCATTGGCGACACCCAACCCCTCTAAATTCCGGCGCAAGGGCTTCACCCGTTTAGGACTGATATCATTGGCCAGGAGAAAGCCCGTGTTTTTCATCATGGCGGCCAACTGCACTGTTTTCCCTCCCGGTGCAGCACACAAATCCAGCACCCTGTCTCCGGGTTGCGGGTTTAGAATTTCTGCCGGCAGCATGGCACTAGGGTCCTGTAAATAATACAGACCTGCATGATAGTAGGGGTGCTTTCCCGGGGCATCCTCTCCGTTCAAATGAAAACCGTCCCTTGTCCATGCAACAGGACGCATCCCAAAGGGTGCATTTGCAATAAAAGAAGGAACATCCTCTTTCAGTGTGTTCACACGCAAACCCCAGGTTCTGGGTGCATCAAATGCCGCAAAGAAAGCGGCGGCTTCATCTCCCAGGAGGGTCTGTAACGTTTCTGTAAAAGCAAGCGGTAAATTCATGAAAAACCCTTTCTAATAAAGCAACAACCTATGCATTGTATTCATCCCGTATTAAGCAAGAGACCACGTATTGTTTCATCCCGTGTTCAGCAAGTTTTCTCGCATATTTGCATCCCGTGTTCAGCAAGTTTTCTCGCATTGTTTTCATCCCGCGTGCAGCAAGTTTTCTCGCATATTTGCATCCCTACATGATCCAAACCCGCACGCATATTTGCATCCCGTGTTCAGCAAGTTTTCTTGCATTTTTCATCCCTACATGATCCAAACCCGCACGCATTGTTTTCATCTCATGCAAAAAAATATGCTATAATTGACCTGAAAATGGGTACCAATGACCATCATCAACTTTCCAAAGTGGAGGGCGAATGGAGATTCAAGAATTCCAACTGTCTGCCCGAGTCGATTACACCCCGGAAAGCATCGACCGCTTCGTCAATTTGTGCGAATCGGCCATTCTTTCGATGACCACAAAAGTCCATGCACGTTTCCTTCTCAAAACCGCTGTGGATGAACTGACACAAAATGCTGTTGAGCACGGCTATGGTAAACAACCTGGTCTCGTGACAGTTTCCATGACACACTGTGGTGATGTCATCCGTCTCGAGATTGCCGATGAAGGCAAGGGCATGAAAGCCAATGACCCAAAGTTCAATCGGGTCGCCTTGTCGGACGATGACCTCTACGCAAGAGGCTGGGCCTTTTCCATCCTGGAAAGCCTTTCTGAGGATATTCATATTGTTCCAAACAGCCCGCAGGGCACACGCATCACGTTACTGGTTCCTTTGAATGAAGCATAATCTGATTGTACCCCAGAAAGTCGTTTCACGACTTTTCCCCACAAGTTTTCTTGCGGGGAATTGCAACAAAGTTGCAATCCGGGACAAATTATCACGATTACCCAGCATTCTGCAAATGCTGGTGCAAGTTATCTGGTGATAAATTGCACCAAAAAGTCACTAAGTGACTTTTTGGGATATAATCATAATCTTGATAAAATAACGCACCCTTGTGCGATGCCGGATGAACTCAGCCGCCATAATGTTAATGAGCAAAGGCGGCTGCAAAGCAGCCTAGTAAGCACATAAAGTCGATCAGCAATCATGCCGGCTTTCCAAAATGATCAATCGTAAAACTTACGATCAATACACAGCCGCGCCCGTTGTGCAGTCTTTTCATCCCCTGCCAGCGCCTCTGCCATAAATTCCGGGTGTTCCTGCAAAAAGACCTTCATAGAACCGTCTGGATCCTTCATATATTGGCGCACAAGAGACAATTGCGAGGCATCCAACACCCCTTCTTCAACAGCAATTTGAAAGAGGGCTGGCTGCACATCGGTCATGGCCATGGATACTATCCCGAGCGCATTGAGGCAGGCTTCGCCGCCCTGCAGGCGGTCGACCACCACCAAACTGTGCGTCATCTGCCCGCCAAGTGCTGCAATGGCCGGTACCCAGGCACGTTCATAGCTGGAAGCTGATGTGATTAAATCTGCCACATGCAAGACTTTTTTGCCCTGAATATTGGAAACAAAGGAAGAACCAGTTGGCGGAAAACCTAACTGTTGTTCTACCTGTTTGCCGGTATAGAGCTGTGTTGTGCCATTTTTAAACAATGTGACATGGGGTTTGTTCAGTCGGTGTGCCACAGCAAAAGAAAAAAACCAATCCCGACGCTCTCCGCCGGATATCGCATCAATTTCAACCAGTGGAACTTCCGCAAGAAGCTTTTTGACCATGGCGTCAATGACACCGGCATAAATATTGTTTTTCTCAAGATTCTCCAGAACAGACGCTTCCATCACAGCACTGCAGGATTCAGCTTGCTGCGTAAGGTTGTCTATTTTTTTCAGGAAAGCGGTTGCCAGTACTTCCCCCCCAAAGAGAAAATGTGTATTGATATAAAAAGGACCGATTTTACCAGAAGTATACCAAAAAGGCATGTTTGGTTCGCAGACCCTGACAGCCGCTGTTTCAAATAGCCATTTCACAATTGTTTTGTCCATTTTATCCTCCTTGCATACATTCAAAACGGTAGTTTCAAAGCACCGACCATGGCCGGAATATCTTTGATGTGGTGACGTGCCATATAGTCGGTAATTTCATCCACCGAACGCGGCCAGACAAGCGGATCTACAAAGCCGGCAGTGCCAATCATTACCGCAGACGCTCCGGCCAGAAAGAATTCCACCGCATCCTTTCCGGATGAGATGCCCCCCATACCGACAACGGGGATAGAAACCGCCCTGGCAACCTGCCAGACCATACGTACCGCAATTGGCTTCACTGCGGGGCCGGACAAACCGCCCATAATATTGCCCAATACGGGTTTTTGACTTTCGATGTCTATAGCCAACCCCAATACCGTGTTAATCAGCGACAAAGAATCCGCACCGGCCGCTTCAGCCGCTCTGGCAATTTCTGCGATGTCCGTGACATTCGGTGTCAGTTTGACCATCAAGGGCTTCCTGCATTTTTTCCTGACAGCGGTCACCACTTCAGACATGCCGCAGGCTGTCGCTCCGAAGGTCATCCCGCCTTGTTTTACATTGGGGCAGGAAAGATTCAGTTCAATCGCATCCACATCCGCGTCCGAGAGGATTTCTGTTATAGCAATGTAATCCTCCAGCGTACTACCGGAGGCATTGGCCAGAATGGCTACGTCATGCTGGCGTAGAAATGGGATTTCATTTTTGATAAATGCGTGAACCCCCGGGTTTTGCAGACCAACACTGTTCAGAATGCCGCCCGGTGTTTCAGCTATCCGTGGTGGAGCATTTCCCCTGCGGGGTTCCAAGGTGAGCCCTTTAACGGAAATACCGCCGAGTTTTGACAGGTCAAAATAGGCTGCATACTCACGGCCAAAACCAAATGTCCCGGAAGCGGCAATGACAGGATTCTTCATTTTCAGACCGGCAATATCCACTTCCAGTGAAATCGGTTTTTCTTGCATTTCTTTCACGCTGTTTCCTTTCCATCAAATAAACAAAACGATCAAAAATTTTTACATATTATTACATAAAATTACATATATCTTTACCCATACAAATCTAAAAGAGCCTGACAATTACTTTTATAGCCCCACAGCCCCTTAAAAATCAATCAAATCCACATAAAGGATGATTCTGGTGTAAGAAACCCTGATTTCAACTCCGCAGGAGTCGAAATCGATTGAAAATGCCCAATTTTAGGCTAATATCACGGTCTACCAGTACAATGCGGCGCATTGTACTGCCGATAACGCCGCGATTTGGCATCAAATTGGAGCATTTTCGGGTTATTACGGTAGAATCAAGAATGATTCTGGTGCAAAAAGTCGATATTCGGTTTTTCATGCAAGTTGCAAAAAGTCAGTCAAAAACAACATCGTCCCCATTAAAAACAGGTCCCTCTTTGCAAACATGGGTGTAGGTGTAATCATCACCGCTCTTTTTTTTGCAGGCGCATACCAGACAAGCCCCAACACCGCAGCCCATGCGTTGTTCCATAGAAATCTGAGTCCTAACCCCGTTTTTCTGACATAAGGCAACCACGGCCTTCATCATAGGCATAGGACCGCAGACATACACCATGTCAGGTTTTGCTGTTTGGATTTGTTCTGCCAGTGCTGCCGTTACGAAGCCATGCAAACCGTAACTGCCGTCGTCCGTTGAAACCGTACAATTCTCACTGAAACGTTGAAATTCATTCTCCAGGACAACTGAGTCTTTGTTCCGAAAGCCCAGCAAGGCGGTACGGTGAACGCCTGACATTTCCCGTAGCAAATAGAGTAAGGGAAAGGAACCAATGCCTCCACCGACAACCACAATGTGCTGTCCTTTTTCCGCAAGTTGAAAAGGTGTCCCCAAGGGACCCATAAGGTCCGCCATTTCTCCGGGCCTCATGGCTGCCAGTAAACGGGTACCTTCTCCACGCATTTGGAAAACAATATCCGCTTCATCATACTGAGCATGCCAGTCACAGATGCTGATGGGTCGTCGCAGGTAAGCCTTCAAAGAGTCGCCGCAACGCACATTCACAAATTGCCCGGGGCGAATGCTTCGCAATGCCTCTGATTGCACTACCATACGAACCACATCTTCAGAAAGGCAGTCCATTTTTTGAATTTTACACAACATCCACTTCGTTCCTCTCACCTTTAACTGCGCAATCAGGTCTCAATCCTGTGCGACCAATTCTTTGATTCTACCGGACCATTAGCGCATTTTCAAATTTTATGCCTCATACGTCCTCGTTGAGTTCACACAAAACTTTCTGAAAATGCTGCGCATTTTCAGATTTTAGACATTCCTTTCGCTTCGCTCAGGCACAAAAAGTGATAAAATTTTGCCATTTTCAGATTTTTACCCCATGCATCCTCGGTGAGTTTGCACAAAATTTGCTGAAAATGCTGCGCATTTTCAGATTTTTATATCCCGTTGTAATGATGCAAACAAAGCCGGAATGCTACATACTTCCACTTCAATAAAATGCTCTGGTTCCGAGATATCCCAAAGATGGTGTGCATCAGAATTGAACAGCAGGTTCATCTGTGCAATTTCAGGATATTGTTGTAAAACCTGTTCAACTGTCGCCTGCCTGGATATTTCAACCGTATGAAATCCATATTCTTTGGGTATTGTGCCCAGTGTAGCACCCATGGCATAAGCATCCCGGTCGATATGGGCCGGAATAGCCATGCCGCCAAGTCCTTGCAATAGCGATAGCGCCTCTGACATGTCCATATTGGCAGCGGCAATGAGCATTCTTTTTTCTGTGCCCAACACAATATCTTCTGCATCCATTTTCCACTGGTTTCCGAAGATGTCCGGCCGGTTCAAAACCAGTGGGCCGGCAGAAAGAACGAAGGCCTCAAAAGATTCTGCTGCAGGCAATGACGGGAAAAGACACAGCAGGTGAATTTCTTCTGACGTGCACAATTCCATTGCCGGAACAACCAGGAGGTCTTTTCCTTTTGCCGCTGTCATCACAGCACCGATATTTCCAACAGTGTTGTGATCTGACACTGCGATAATTTTAAGCTCTTTCAGTTCTGACATATTCACGATGTTGCAAGGCGTCATATCATCATCGCAACAAGGGGATAAACAGGAGTGAATATGCAAATCGTAGGGTAGATTCATCCTGACATCCCATCCATCTTCAGGCATTTTGCCGTTTGTAAAACAATCTGCGCTGCGCCCTCTTTGGCAGACAATAAAATAATACCCTGATTGTCGGCACGGTCCAGTGTGCTTTGTTCTACCAATATGCCCTCGGGGATAACCACACAAGACGCATCTGTTAACAGAGCAACCGCCACCACATTCAAGTTGGTGTGTACGGTAATCCACACGTCGCCGGAAGAAATTTTCGCCATTGCCCAACTTAGCAAATCACAGACATACACGCCACTTATATTTTTGTGCGCAGCGTCTGCTTCGCATGTGAGAATAGCATAATGCCCTTGAGCTGCAAACTCTGTGACTGTCATTTTTTACCCCTTAGTTCAATATTTTTTATAACAGGATTGTTATCCAAAATCTTACTACCTGCCGGATATCGGCAGCATCACAATCACTATTTTATGCCATGGAATGGCTGTCTCAGTGCCTAAAACACATATCGGACATGAGAACAGCTGTACCAGTTCATGCCAAAGACACTTCGAACATAACACTATCCACAATCAATACTTCCAAAATTGCAATAGCTACGCGAAATCTCCCATACGATGGACAAAGTCGCTGACCTTTTCACGGAGTTTGACCACACAATCTGTTTCTTTGGCAATACCCCGCACAATATCTTCTGCCAAAGCACGGCAGGAGGGTGCGCCACAGGCACCACAGTCCAATCCCGGCAATCCTTCATCAATTTCATCAATTCTTTGCAGCTTTTCAAGGGCCTTCGTCATATCATCATCCAGCTTTAAAACAGGAATATAGGCCATTTCTCTTGTCCACACCAATTCTTCCGGATCCGAAACATAACAGTCCTCGTTAAAGTCTTCTTGTTTGGCCGCTGCCATAACCGCCTTTAAGTTTGCCTTGGCTACAAAAGGATTTTCTATGGTTAACGGGCCACCCAAACAACCTTCAATACAGGAAAGCGCTTCAATAAAATCGACATCTTCCAGGCGCTCTTCTACCGTCTCCTCTAAAATGGCAATGACATTGGCAATACCATGAACAGCCAGGTGTTTTTCGCCGCTCATTTTGTCACTTTCACCCCCGGTACATGCCCACAGTACACCGGCCGGACCAGCCATGGTTCTCTTGACTGTTGGCATTTCATTCATTTTTTTCAGTTGTTCTATCATTGAAAGGTGAATGTCCTTCATTGCAAAAACGGCATCCACATCCGACTTTTCTTTTCCAAACGGTGCCTTCACACTGGTTACCTTTGCGGCACACGGGGAAAGAAAAAAGGCACCAATGTCTTTCATTGGCAAACCGGTTTTCTTGGCCGCTCTTCTTTTGGCCAGTGCCGCCGCCACTTCCATCGGTGAATCGATGTGCAGGAGGTTCTCCAGCAAAATAGGGAAACGCACCTGTACCAGGCGTACAACGGCCGGACAGGCGGTTGAAATGACCGGTTTCTTCACCAGGTGATTCTCCAGGTATCGTTTTGTGGCATCTGACACCACTTCGGCGCCGGCTGCCACTTCAAACACATCATCAAAACCTATCTGCAAGAGCGCCTGCAGTATTTTTTCCCGCCCATAAGCCGGGCTGAATTGACCATAAAAAGAGGGTGCCGGCAGGGCAATTTTATACGGGTAGTTGTGGATAACTTCAATAGGGTCGCTGACTGCTTTTTTGGCATGGTAAGGACAGACACGCACGCACTCACCACAGTCAATGCAGCGTTCCCGTGTAATCTCCGCTTTTCCGTTTCTAACCCGTATGGCTTCTGTCGGACAATGTTTGATGCAATTGGTACAGCCTTTGCACTTGTCTTTGTCCAGTGTCACAGAGTGATAGTATTCTTGTGGCACGGTTCTTCCCCCGATTTGTTCTTTTTTACATTTCTTAGTTCAGTGCCACAGAATGGTCGTATTCTTGTGGCACAGTTCTTCTCCCGATTTGTTCTTTTTTACATTTCTTTGTCCAGTGTCACAGAGTGATCGTATTCTTGTGGCACGGTTCTTCCCCCGATTTGTTCGTTTCTTAATGTAGTTCAAAACAAAATTGGCCTGACTGCAACACCCTTTTTCGGGGTGCCTGTTTTTCACGCGTTGAAATAGACAACAATAAAAACCTCCGTGCCAACACCCGGCTCGCTTACGATTGAGAAGTGGTCGGATTGCTTTTTTATGTTGGAAAGCCCCATACCGGCACCAAAACCCATTTCCCGGATGCTATCCGGTGCAGTGGAGTAGCCTTCCTGCATGGCCAAAGCCACATCAGCAATGCCCGGGCCTTCATCTTTTATGCAGATGCTGACCTTTTCCGGGTATATCTCCACTGTAGCATGACCGCCATGGCCGTGGATCACTGCATTAATCTCTGCTTCGTACATGGCAATGGAAGCCCGTTTCACAACAGCCGGTGCAACGCCCATCTGATTCAGCATTTTGCGCATACCGCTCGATGCCTCACCCGCCACAACAAAATCATTCTTAGGGATGGTATATTCTCGTACAATGACATGGGTATCCATTTTATTCTCCGCGGCCATGAATGCCGTTCATATAAAGTCGTCCACAGGCTGTGAACATGGGCAATTCTGTGGACAGAACAGAAATATTCCGTTCCTGCGCCATTGAAATCATGCATTCCTGCGGCTTTTTTCCCCGGACGAACACAACGACGCGGATGTCCATCATTTCCGCTGTCCGAATAACTTGCGGATTCACAAGACCGGTAATCATCATGGCATTTTCCTTTGAAAACGCCATCACATCACTCATCAAATCTGCGCCGCAGGCAGAAAATATCTCAAAATTCTCTTCTTCCGCAACCGTGTGAATCTGAGCGTCCAAAATCTCTGCTATTTCTTGAATATGCATGTCGCTACCTCGGTGACTTCCAGTGAGTTTTTTTTTACCTTACCACTAGTGTACTGTCTGGTTCAAATTTAACATAATAACAGGTTCAGTGATTCATATTTCCAACTATAATGATTACCGGTTTTTATTAAGCCATATATTAGCTATATATCAACAAGACAGTACACTAGTGTAGTGTATCGCTGACATATACGTTATTGAAAAACTACTGCATAGGCAAAGCTTCACGCATAAACCTGCGTGAAAGAAATAAAAAGCAGACGCGTCTAAAAAACAACGATACCCTACATCAGTTCATTCCTTTAAAAATGCCGGAGTTTCCTAACCCCGGCATTGATAAGCCAATCCGTTTCAACAAGTGAGAACGGTAGCTCTTTTTTTCTGTCAAAAACCCGTTAAGCTGAAAAGTGCGTATTCAACGCATCAACCAGCTTTGTCGGATCGATGCCATGCACCATGCAAGCATCGTCGATGCTTTCGCCAGATGCAGAAGGACATCCGATACAATGCATCCCGTGCTGCATAAAAATGGGTGCCGTTTTACGATCCATCTGCAGCACATCCATAATAATCATATCCCCAGTGACTTTAGCCATACCAACCTCCATATTCTTCAAGACAGCCGTTGTACCGATTACGACGTATCGCACGAACCAACAATTCTGCCTGAACCCTTTACTATTCGACACAAACACATTTTGCATCTATAATAAATTATATCATTTTTTGAAGATTTCGCAACCAGAACCGCAGCCGGTTCATCACAACCGCACGTTTCTTGGGAAATAAGGGATATCGTTGAAAGACCGATGAAAAGAATGGAGGAAAGCGGCAGTCTCCCATGACTGAAGTCACGGGCCTCCGTCCGCTAAACGATCATGAAAACCATTGTTTTACTATGCGACGGCATGGCTGATACCCCGGTTCCCGCATTGGACGGACTGACACCAATGGAAAAAGCGTATAAACCCAATATGGACAGCCTCTTTGAAACGGCACTAACAGGTTTATCCAAAACCGTGCCGGACCATATGCCGGCAGGCAGTGATGTAGCCAACCTTTCTGTCTTTGGCTACAAGCCGGAGACATATTATACCGGCCGCTCTCCCTTGGAAGCCATCAGCATGGGCGTTTCCATGAAGGAAAACGACACGGCGCTACGGTGTAACCTGGTCACCCTGGGCGGGGACGGTCCTCTAGCAGAACGCACCATGGAAGATTACAGCGCCGGTGAAATTACCACAGAAGAATCCCGCATCCTCATGGCAGCCATTGCCAAAGCACTGGATTCACCTGATAAATCCAGGGATGGCAGCCACACCTTTCATCCCGGCATCAGCTATCGACATTGCCTTTTGTGGGAAAATGGTCCACTGGACATACGGCTCACACCACCGCATGACATCAGTGGCAAAGGCATCCGGGAATACCTGCCTGCTGGACCTGGTGCTGAACTTGCAGTTAGTCTGATTGAGAAATCATTGGCTGTGCTGAAAGACCATCCGGTGAACTGTTCCCGCATAAAACGCGGATTGAATCCGGCCAATGCTATCTGGCTTTGGGGTCAGGGCAGCCGCCCCGCGCTCACATCCTTTCAGGAAATGTTTGGTGTATCCGGGGCTGTCATCTCAGCCGTGGACCTGATCAAGGGTATCGGTATGGCCGCCGGGCTGACATCGATTGACGTGGTTGGAGCGACTGGTAATTTACATACAAACTATCGTGGAAAAGCGCAAGCCGCCATGGACCAACTGGCCCATGGCAAAGACTTTGTCTACCTGCATGTCGAAGCGCCGGATGAATGTGGTCACCAGGGACAGGCAGAAGACAAAGTTAAAGCCATTGAACGGATTGATGCCGAGTTGCTCTCGGTGTTGCTGGAGGATCTGCCTGCGTTGGGCGATTTTCGTATGCTCATCCTCCCGGACCATCCCACACCCATCGTACTAAGAACCCATACACATGACCCGGTACCATTTTTGCTGTTTGACAGCCGGAAAAATGCGGCCGTGCCGAATCAAAAAAAATATTTCACAGAAAAAACTGCCGCAGAAGGGATTTTTGTTGCAGAGGCGTATATGCTGATGAAGATGTTGCTTGAAAAAGAAACATAATAAAGCATAAATCCTGCAATTCACACGAAAAATTCGAAGGCTATGAACAACATGAAAAGACATGAAAAGATACGTAAAGGCATGAAAAGACACGTAAAGGCACATAAAGACACATAAAGACATGAAAAGATACGAAAAGGCATGAAAAGACACGTAAAGGCACATAAAGACACATAAAGACATGAAAAGATACGAAAAGGCATGAAAAGACACGTAAAGGCACATAAAGGCATGAAAAGATACGAAAAGATACGAAAAGATACGAAAAGATACGAAAAGATACGAAAAGATACGAAAAGATACGAAAAGATACGAAAAGATACGAAAAGATACGAAAAGCCGTTTCCATAAAAGGAAACGGCTTTTCGTTCATCATATATAGGATGCCTGGAAAAAACGGCAAGATTCAATGAGAAATATTACTGTAAAGCGTCAACCAATGGTACCTTCAAGACTTGCCCCGGCTGTATTTTAGCGGGATCGGAAATCTTGTTATAGGAAGAAAAAGCATCCAGGTACTTTACATCGCCATAGAGCTTCCTGACAATGCCACTCATGGTATCTCCTTTTTGTATTGTGTAGGTATCCGGGTTATTCACTACAGACGTAGGCTCCGGGGTCGGTTCCGGTGTCACGGCGCCTTCCGGTTCCGGGGTAACAACCACTTCAGGACTTACTTCCGGCATAGCACTTGCATGTATACTGGGGGCCGGCGTGTCGGATGCCACTTTAGCAGGGTCTTCAGATCCAAAAAAAGAAGAGATGATGATGGCCAAAATGGCAATGAATACAATGGCAGTTAAGCCCATTAAGCCGGCAAAAATGAAGCCGTCTTTTCCTCTGGGTTTCCGGTTGTATTTGTAGGTAACCGGCGGTGTACGACTCAAAGCATCCACACGCGCCTTTAGGGCAGGCCGGTGAGCTGATCCCTGCACATCATAAATCTTTTCAACCTGAACCACCATGGCGGACAAATCTCCATGGGACGTCCGTTTCATTGCTTCCGAAACTATTCTGGCAGCAAAATGTGTGCTGTCTCCGCCTTCTCCCAGAATATCTTCAATCCGCTCTTCATTGAGGGCTTCATAGGCACCCTGGCTGATGAGCAAATAGGTATCATTTTCACAAAAAGGGATAGGCTCAGAGAATATCACAGGGCTGTCGGTCAGTTCATCGGTAACGTCTTCGCTTTCCGGGATATCCAATTCTTCCCGTCCCGCCTCTTCCTCCGACAAGACCCCAAGGCGTACCAGTTTACCCCGTTCTGACGTATCTTTTGCCAATGTTTGCAGGCCATCTTCACGGTACAAAAATGCATGACCATAAGCAACAGTTGCTGCAACCACGGTACCCCCTGAAAAAACAAAGGAAGAAAAACCGTATCTTCGGAACTCATCAGTTTCCGATGTATGGTTCATATCGAGAATACTGTCAAGCATTCTGGCAGCCCCACCAATTCTGGAAGACAGCTCACGTACTTTATCATTCATATCCCCGTTCTGTACGGAGATTTTCTCATGCAAACGTAGCATTTCTTTGCTAATGGAAACGCTGGCCGTCGTGTCTGCCGCATTTTCCATATGGTCTGCAAGAGAGAAAAGATAGTCACTGCCGCGATTTTCCAAAGATGCTTGTAGGTTATCCAGGTTCAGTGGCGATTGAAATCGCCCGTTCATATAAAAGTCGGTTGTATTGCGGCTTCTGCCATAGCCCATTCTAGTAAAAAGACACGCATTGATTCTGATCACGTTACCCATCGTTTTCTCCTCTTTTGCGTTATTCTGTGAAAAAGGATGTCATTGTGCTACTGAAAAAATTACACGTCCATTGCTTCGGAGCAGAACAATCTGAAAATGCGGAGCATTTTCAGCAGGTTTTTATGCGAACTCGACGAGATGCATGGGGTATAAAACCTGAAAATGCGCAGCATTTTCAGCAGGTTTTGTGCGAACGCGACGAGGATGCATGGGGGACAACTCTGAAAATGCGGAGCATTTTCAGCAGGTTTTGTGCGAACTCGCCGAGGACGCATGGGGTATAAATCTGTAAACTCATGTTTTTTCAGGGAAAAACCCTACCACTCCAAATGTAGGCTCCTTCTTCCTGCCTTCAAAAACAAAAAACTTTATGCCAGCAACATCATATCATATGCGCGAAAACGGATGCAAGAAAGTTTCATTTTTTTTCAATATATTGCGTTCTCCTCCCTTGTCATAACAATGTGTAGGCAAAAGAACAGAACCATTTCCATATCTGCGCCAATTCTCTCCTCCAAAATGCGATCATCCCCTTTTCATCGTGGACCAGAACCAGTATAATAAAGGCGCCGTCGACAAAAAGCAACATTTTTGAGGTTACAAGGTTTACAGGCCGTTGATTCGCTAAATAGAACATCTGCCTAGCCGGAGGATAAAACATTGATTGTAAATTACCATTCCCACAGCCGTTTTTGTGACGGTAAAGGGGAACCGGAAGAATATGTCCGTTCCGCCATTGATAAAGGTTTTTCAGCCTTCGGCTTTTCCAGCCATGCCCCTCTGCCCTTTGATACCGACTGGAACATGCGTTTAGCAGATTTGTATGCGTACGTACATGAAACGCAGCGCCTCAAAGAAAAATATACGGATCAAATAGAACTCTACACCGGCCTGGAAGCAGATTATTTTCCGGGATGCACCGATTGGAGAACAGTACCGGGAATTCAATATACCTTGGGCGGCGTCCATTTTTTAATCAACCCTGTCACGGATGCGGTACATCAGGTGGATGGCAGCATGAAGGAATTCAAGGATTCTCTGGAACAGGGTTTCAACGGGGATATTCAACTGTTTGGAGAAGCGTACTACAGCACCCTGCGCGACATGATGATGACGATGCCGCCAAGCATTCTTTCCCATATGGATGTCTTTAGAAAGAACAATGCCAATGGTAAATTCTTCGATGAAGATGAACCCTGGTACCAGGAGGAAATTATGAAAACCCTTGACGTTGCCTCTCTTTCAGAGGTGATTATCGAAGTAAATACCGGGGGCATGGCCCGTGGCTATATGGACAATCCTTATCCATCATGGTGGATATTGGAGGAGATCCAAAAAGCTGGCATCTCAATTGTGCTCAATTCCGACGTCCATAACCCGCAACAGGTAGATTTTGCCTATATGGAAGTCCGTCCAAAACTTTTGGCCATCGGGTTCACCAAACAACGTGTTTTGATGGGTGGTGTTTGGCAGGATGTCCCCCTTCAGACGATGAAAACCAGATAATTATTGCATCAAACCTTCCAGGTTTATTGCGCTTTTCCTCGAGCACAACATGAAAAATCACTCTTCTTGTGGTCAACCCTCACCACCATCATCTGTGGACGCAAAAGGACGATGCCCGAAGGGCATCGTCCTTTAAAAACAAGATTTTTTGGCTTTGGGGTCCGTTTCGCTGTCCACGCTCGTTCGAGACAAACCGCTATATTTTTTCTCTTGCCGTGTAGTGCGTGTGGAGCAATTCATGCGCTTTGTCACCATAGAATTCCCCGAGGAATTCTTTGTATAAGGTCATGACCTGCTCGTTTTCATGTGACTTGCGTTTTTGTTTCCCGGCATCTTCACGATAAATGGCTTCGGTACGTTTCTTTATAATTTCAGAATCACCATGGTGATACGGTTGTCCCCCGCCACCAACGCATCCGCCGGGACAAGCCATAATCTCAATGGCATGGTAGTTGGCTTCACCGCTTCGAATGGCTTCCAGAAGTTTTCTGGCATTGCCAAGTCCATGCGCCACACCAATCTTTACTTCCAAATCCCCCACTTTTACTGTGGCTTCACGAATGCCATCCAAACCACGCAGTGCATGGAATTCTACCTGTTCCAACGTTTCTCCGGTCAGCCATTCATAAGCAGTTCGCAGGGCTGCTTCAATAACACCGCCGGTAGCACCGAAGATGACAGATGCGCCGGTCGATTCCCCAAGCGGGTTGTCAAACTGGCTGTCTTCCAAGTCCACAAAGTTGATGCCGGATTCGCGAATCATCATCCCCAGCTCACGGGTAGTCACAACGTAGTCCACGTTTGAAACCCCTTCGCCAGTCAGTTCCGGGCGGGCGGACTCGTACTTCTTTGCCAAGCAAGGCATCACAGAAACCACCACCATTTTCGCTGGATCGATATTGTATTTTTTGGCATAATAGGTTTTGGCCACTGCACCGAACATCTCATGCGGGGATTTGCAGGTGGACGGAATGTCCAGCAAATCCTGGAACTGATGTTCAAAGAATTTGACCCACGCAGGACAGCAACTTGTCAAGATTGGCAAACGCCCTCCGTGTTGCAGACGGTGCACGAATTCAGAGGCTTCTTCAATTATGGTCAAATCGGCACCAAAGTCCGTGTCAAAAACACGGTCAAAGCCCATCATGCGAAGGGCAGAAGTCATTTTCCCCGTAACAATGGTGCCAGGTTCCATACCGAACTCTTCCCCCAAAGCAACACGAACAGCCGGAGCGGTTTGCACCACAACAAACTTTTCGGGATCATTAATGACATCCCAGACTTCACGGATGCAACTGATTTCTGTTAAAGCAGCCGTGGGACAAACCGCGACGCACTGTCCACAGAAAGTACACATGGTTTCGCTCATGGGCAGCGAGAAGGCAGGGGAAATAACCGTTTCAAAACCGCGGCCGACAGCAGAAAGAATACCACACGTCTGCACTTCATTGCACATGGTTTCGCAACGACGGCAGAGAATACACTTGTCGAGGTTACGGTAAATGGAT
Source organism: Acetivibrionales bacterium (assembly GCA_038249175.1). Taxonomy (GTDB): domain Bacteria; phylum Bacillota; class Clostridia; order DSM-8532; family DSM-8532; genus JAEWSN01. The sequence goes on along the minus strand of JBBRWP010000001.1, from coordinate 4,917 downwards.
TTGCTGGAAACGTCTTTTTCGTAAGTGGACATAGACCCTTGATACTTCAATTGTCCGCGTACGCCTAAATCGGCCGCCAATTTTTGCAAGTCACATTTTTGGTTTTTCTCACAAATCAGGCACTCAAACGGATGGTCCGAAAGCAAGAGTTCCACCGATGTTCTTCTTGCCTTCACCGCACGGGGTGTATTTGTCCGGATGACCATGCCATCCGTGATTTTTGTGGCACAGGAAGGGGCCAAATTGCGGCGTCCTGCCACTTCCACCATGCACACGCGGCAGGAGGCAACCTGATTTACGGCTTTTAAATCCCCCAAGTCCATATGACAAAGTGTCGGGATATTCACATTCGCTTCTTTGGCAGCCTCTAATATTGTGTAATGGTCCGGAACGGTCAGCTCCTTATCATTGATATGTATTGTCACCAATCTCATGGCATTCCCTCCTACTTCTTTACAATGGCACTGAACTTACAAGCTGTATGGCAAGCGCCACATTTGATACATCTGCTCTGGTCAATTTCATGGATTTTCTTCACTTCACCGGAAATACAGCTGACCGGGCAAACCCGCTTACAGGCGGTGCAGCCGATACACTTGTCCGGGAGAATATAGTAAGACAACAACGCCGTACAGACACCTGCCGGGCATTTTTTATCCACGACATGGGCCACATATTCGTCCCAGAAATACTTCATGGTTGAAAGCACCGGATTCGGTGAGGTTTGACCCAGACCACACAAGGCAGTGTCCTTGATAATGGGTCCCAATTCCTTCATCGTTTCCAAGTCTTCCATCGTGCCCTTTCCCTCGGTAATTCGGGTGAGTGTTTCATACAACCTTCTATTGCCGACACGGCAGGGGGTGCATTTGCCACAAGATTCATCACAGGTAAATTCCAGGTAAAATTTTGCCACATTTACCATGCAGTCATCTTCATCCATCACAATCATACCGCCTGAACCCATCATAGATCCGATGCGTGTTAAGTTTTCATAATCTATCGGCGTATCAAGACCAGCCTCAGGAATACAGCCTCCGGACGGTCCCCCGGTCTGCACCGCCTTATACTTTTTCCCATCTTTGATGCCTCCACCAATATCGAAAATAATTTCACGGAGGGCAATCCCCATTGGCACTTCAACCAATCCGACATTGTTGACTTTCCCAGCCAGGGCAAAAACTTTCGTGCCTTTACTCTTCTCAGAACCAATGGATGCAAACCACTCTGCACCGTTTAAAATGATGGGCGGCACATTGGCAAAGGTCTCAACATTATTCACGGACGTGGGTTTTCCCCACAGACCGCTTTCAGCAGGAAAGGGTGGCTTGTTGGTGGGCTCACCACGTTCGCCTTCAATGGAGTGGATGAGAGCGGTTTCCTCGCCGCAGACAAAAGCTCCGGCACCGTATTTTATGACAATATCAAATGAAAAATCGGTTCCGAAGATATTTTCCCCTAAAAGACCCATTTCCATTGCTTGTTCAATGGCCACTTCCAGGCGGTGAACCGCCAGCGGATATTCTGCACGAATATAGATATAACCATAACGTGCACCAGTAGCATACCCTGCGATGGCCATGGCTTCGAGCACCGTGTGTGGATCACCTTCTAAAATAGAACGATCCATAAATGCGCCCGGATCGCCTTCATCGGCGTTGCAAACGATGTATTTGACATCAGCTTGATTTTTTGATGCCGCTTCCCACTTCAATCCGGTAGGGAATCCGCCGCCGCCACGACCACGGAGACCGCTCTTCTTCATTAAGACGATGAGTGCTTCCGGTGTCATTTCTGTTAATACTTTTCCCAGTGCTTGATAACCGTCCACGGAAATATACTCATCAATATTCTCCGGATCAATAAAACCGCAATTGCGCAGGGCAATGCGCACTTGTTTTTTGTAAAAAGGCATTTCTTTATGTTCACTGATTTTTTCATTGCGGGAAGGTTCTGTGAAGAGCAGGCGACTGACCGGACGCCCCTTCATCACATGCTCATTCACAATTTCTTCGGCGTCATCGGGTTTCACCTCAACATAAAAGATATTATCAGGCAACACTTTTACAATGGGTCCTTTTTCGCAAAAGCCGAAACAGCCTGTGGTGACCACCTGTACTTCATTGCCCATACCGGCCATGAGTACTTGTGCCTGCAGGTTTTCTACCAGCTGCTTGCTCTCTGATGCCTGGCATCCGGTACCACCGCATACCAACAGGTGCATTCTATATGTGCTCATGTTCTCTCCTCCACTATATAAATAAGACTCTCATTTCAATCAAGCGCTGTTTCGCTGAAAAAGCTACGCATTTTCAGAGTTATACGGTTTCGAACGGCCGTCCGATAATCAGGTTTTGCACAAGTTCTCCTGCTCTGACATGCTTACGGATAATTTCTCTACCCAGTTCTGCTGTGACATTGCCGTAGAGAATGGGATCCTTACCAGGAAACCTGATTTCAACCGTTGGCTCACTGTGGCAGGCACCCATACAGCCTGATTGAATAAAAGTTACGTTATGCATTTCCAGTATTCTGGCTTCATCCACCATGGCGGCGAATACCGGTCTGGCCCCAGCCGCAATACCGCAGGTGGCCATGCCGACAATGACACGGGTATTGGACTCGATTTCTCCGGATGACCGCACATTGATATCTGTTTTCAACTTATCCCGCAGGGATTTTAATTCGTCCAATGATTTAATCGCCATATTGATTGTCCTTCCTTTCGTTTTGAGCTGACTAAAGATTTGCTGAAAATGCTGCGCATTTTCTGTTTTATACGGTCATATATTCTTTTAAAATGCTGGCCACTTCATTCACTTTGACACGGCCATATACTTTGCCATCTACCATGATGATAGGGGCCAAACCGCAGGCACCGACACAGCGCAGGGCGTCGATACTGAATTGACCATCCAGCGTTGTCCCTCCCGATTTTATCTCCAGCCGGGATTCCACTTCCCTTAAAATGGCTTCTGCACCACGCACAAAACAGGCAGTGCCCATACAGACGTTCACAACATGCTCTCCACGGGGTATTTCTGTAAAGAAGGAGTAAAAAGTGACCACCCCGTAGACCTTGGATGCCGGCAAATCCAGCTTTCGTGCCACATGGAGCTGCACTTCTTTCGGCAGGTAGCCAAATATGCTTTGGGCTTTGTGCAGCACGGAAATCAGAGAACCGCGTTTTTCCGGCAGACTGTCTACATACTTGTCGATTTTGATGAACATTTCATCGGTCAATGCATTTTTACACATCGTTTCATCAGCCTTTCTTTGTTAATTTCGTAACAAATTGATGTTTGCCAATACTGCGTTTTTTACTTCGACAATAGCAATGGCAGAAAGTAAGGTTTATCGAGGGTTTGTCCAGGGTTTATCGAGGGTTTGTCCAGGGTTTATCCAGGGTTTGTCCAGGGTTTGTTCAGGGTTTGTCCAGGAATTATCCAAGAATTGCAAAGACAATACATCTCACTTTGTTCATCCTAACATGAGCAAATGAGATGTTCAAGGGCTTTGGGTGAATTCTGAAAAAATCATTTCTTTCAGATTTATACCCCATGCGTCCTCGTGGAGTTTGCACAAAACCTGCTGAAAATGCTGCGCATTTTCAGATTTTAACCATGAGTAAATGAGAAAATCGCAAGTTTGGTGGGCGAATTGATTGCTCTGCCTGCTAATACTTATTGACCGCACCACCAAGTTTTTTCAGCTTGGTTTTCATACCCTCTGTTGCCACTTGTGTGTCATCCGGTAAAATCCAGAGCACATCGACACCCATGACTGCTGCAAGCGGTCTACCCTCTTCCAAAGGCAGTAAAAATAACGTTGTGGACATAAAGTCGGCAAGGCCGGAATCTTTGGAAACCACGGTGACCGCACGAAAGTACGTGGCCGGCATCAGCGTTTTCGGGTCAATCAGATGGTGATATGCTTTTCCCTGCACAACATAGGTTCTCTGATAATCGCCGGATGTGACAACTGCTTCATCCGATACATAAGCAATGTCCAGTGGCGGATCATCCGGATTTAAGGCATTGCCATCCGGGTTCTGAATGCCAATGCCCCACTTGGGACGCAAACCGTCTTTGGGTGATCCCACGGCAACAATGTTGCCACCGCCACTGATCAGAAAAGAATCATAGCCTTTTGCTTTGAGTGATTCTGCCACAATTTTGCAGGCATATCCTTTTGCTACAGCCCCAACATCCAAAGACATTCCCTTCTCTTTTAGAAAAACGGTGCCGGCAGCCTCATCTACCAGAACGTTGCCTATATCACATAGGCGGGATGCATCCTGCAGCTTTTTCATGTCCGGCAGCACAGCCGCTTCGGGATTATCCAACCCCTCTGTTCTGGCATCATGCCATAACGACAGGACTGGACCCATGGCAATGTTGCAAACACCTCCGGTTTCCCCATAAAGCCTTTTTGATAGTTGCAAAAGATCAAGGATCTCTTGATCAACTTTCACCGGTGAACCACCTGCGGCATCGTTGATAGTTTTGATATTGTTGATACCAGCATAGTCATGGTAGCGGTCAAAAAGCCGGTTCAAAGTTTCAAACTCCGTCTGCCCTTCCTGCGCCATCGTCTCGAAGGCTTCTGCGCTTTCTGCGTAACCCATAAACTGAATGAGGGTATCGAAAGAACCCATAAATTCATAGGTGTATTTGCTCATCCCCTGCTTACCGCAACCGGCCAATAGCAGAGTAAGCATGAGCAGGACTAATCCCAGAAACCACTTGTGTCGTAGAAAAAAAATTTTTCTATCCCTCTTTAGCATTGTAATCCTTCTCAACCCCTTAAGATGAAGGGATGCACTATTGATTGCGGAAAAAAACAGAACCGAATTTCATTCAAAAGAAGAAAAACTGTTCTGTGATTGTCCCCCAGAAAGTCGTTACACGACTTTTC